>JBDTMF010000021.1:0-32676 GCA_039934455.1 Solirubrobacteraceae bacterium | reverse complement strand
ACGGCAAACTGCAGACCCTCCTCAACACCAAGGGTTGACACACGGCGTCTCATCGCGGCACCGCCTCCGCCTCGCGCTCCTGCGCGGCGGCCGCCGCGCGGCGCCCCTCGACGAGGTCGGCGAGCTCGACCAGCTCGCGCTCGATCCGGACCAGCTTCGAGGCCATGATGGCCACGTAGATGAGGATCAGCGCCAGGAAGACGAGGTAGGCGGCCGCGACGTAGGGCCCGGCGTCGTCGAGGGGGAGCGCCGGCATCAGTGCTCCACTCTAGATCTGCGTCGGGGCGGCCGTGCGGGCGAGCGGGCCCGCGGCGTCGTCGCCGGCGAGCGAGCGCTTGAGCGAGCGCAGGCGCATCGAGGCGTGCTTGGAGGCGAGCTCGTACTTCCACAGCGTCACGAAGAGGCACACCATCGCGAGCAGGCACACGAAGAACGTCAGCCGCATCTCGCCCGGCATCGAGCCGCCGGTGGTGGAGAGGACGCGCGGATGGATGAGCGAAGACGCGAGCCGGACCGCGAGGAAGTTCAGCGGCACGAAGGCGCCTCCGATGATCGCGAACACCGCGGCATAGCGAGCCTGGCGCTCGGGATCGTCGATCGAGAACCGCAGCGGCTGGTAGCAGGCGAAGAGCAGGAAGACGATCAGGAACGAGACCAGCGTCGGCTCGTCCCACTCCCACCAGACGCCCCACGAGGCCTTGGCCCAGATCGAGCCGGTGGCGAGCGCGCCGAGGCCGAGGATCAGCGACAGGTGGATCGCGACGTAGGAGCGCAGGTCGTGGCTGCGGTCGCCGGTCCGCAGGTACTGGACCGCGAAGACGCCGCCGGCGATGAAGCCGCCGAGCGCCACGATCGCCAGCGGCACGTGCAGGTAGAAGATCTTCTGCACGAAGCCCTGATCCGCGTCGTTCGGCGCGTAGAGGAACACGAGCGCGAACGCTCCGGTCAGGAGTGCCACCGACGCGATTGAGAGGGTCCGAAGCCCTCGGCCGAACATCTTGTGACTAGTCCTCCAGCAGGAAGTCGAAGACTGCCAGGGCGAGCAGCCCGAACACCAGATCATAGAGGCCGAGCACGCCCAGCCAGCGCGTGGGAAGCGCCCCAGCGCCCGCTTCGGCGAACAACGGCGCGGTCGCGTTGCCGGCGGCGATGACCACGGGCAGGATCAGCGGGAGCGAGATCAGCGGCACGACCAGGTCGCGTGCCCGGGTCTGGATCGCCATCGCGCCCACGAGCGTGCCGATGACCGCGATGCCGATATCGGCCAGCAGAAGGATCACCAGGAGCCCCGGCAGCGCCTGGAACGGCGAGGGGCCGAGCAACAGCACGGCGAAGGCCGGGATCGCGGCGATCTCGACCGCGACGAGGAAGCCGAAGAGCACCGCGGCCTTCGCCACGAACAGGCTGGTGCGGTCCACCGGCGCGAGCAGGAACGCGTCAAAGCCACCCTCCTCCCGCTCGGCCACGAACAGCCGGTTCATCCCCAGCACCGCGGCGAAGAGGAGCGTCACCCACAGCACGCCCGAGGCGAGGTCGCCCTCGAGCGTCTTGCGGTCGAGCCCGAAGCGGAAGAGCACGAACGTCGAGAGCGAGAACAGGAACATCGCCGGCACCGACTCGCGGGTGCGCAGCTCGAGGCGCAGGTCCTTGCGGACGAGCGCACCCACGGCGCCCATGAATCCGACGCCCGGGCGCGCGGGCGCGGCGGCCGTGGCCGGCGCGTCGGCGGCCGGCGCGGCGCCGGCCATCAGTACCGCCCCCGTGCACCGGCGGCCGGGAAAAGACGCGCCATCAGTACAGCCCTCGCACGTCCGCGGCGGTCACGGACGCCGCCGGCTCGAGCATCGCCGCGCGGCCCCTTCGCAGCCCGAGCACGAGGTCGGCCTCGGCCAGCCCGTGCTCGACGTCGTGCGAGATCACGACGCGCGCCGGGCCCGCGCAACGCCCGATCAGCGGCTCGACCGCCTCGGCCGCGCCCGGGTCGAGGTTCGCCAGCGGCTCGTCGAGCAGCAGCAGCTCCGGCTCGTGCAGCGAGGCGCGGCAGATCGCCACGCGCTGGGCCATGCCGCGGGAGAGCGTGCGGATGGGCTCATCGGCGCGCGGGCGCAGCCCGACCTGGTCGAGCAGCGCCTCCGCGCGCGCCTCGTCGACGCCGTGGAGCCGGGCGTGGAAGCGCAGGTTCTCGCGGGCGGAGAGCTCGCGGTAGAGCAGCGGATCGTGGGCCAGCAGCCCGATCCTCCCGCGCACCGCCCAGCCGTCCTGCGGCAGGTCGCGGCCGAGCACGCGCGTGCGGCCCGCGTGCGGGCGCAGCAGCGTCGCGAGGATTCGCAGCAGCGTCGTCTTGCCGGCGCCGTTGGCGCCGAAGACGGCCAGCGTGCAGCCCGGCTCGAGCGTCAGCGTGACGCCGGAAAGCGCGGTCCGCTCGCCGTAGGCCCGGCCGACGTCGGTCAGCTCAATCGCGGGCGCCATGCCGCGAGTCCCCGCGCAGCGTGCGCACGGCATGGGGCAACGTCGGCGCGATCACGCCGAACAGCTCTCCGATCGCGCGCGGCGATCCTGGGAAGTTCACGATCAGCGTGTAGCCGGCGATCCCCGAGATCCCGCGGGAGAGCATCCCGTGCGGGGTGATCCGCACCGCCTCGACCCGCATCGCCTCGGCGAAGCCCGGCGCCTCGCGCGACAGCACCGCTCGCGTGGCCTCGGGCGTCACATCGTCCGGGGTGAGCCCCGTCCCGCCGGTGGTGAAGATGAGGTCGCAGCCCTCGTCGACGAAGTGGTTGAGGCGGTCCTCGATCAACGCGAAGTCGTCGGGCACCACCTCCATCGAGACGACCTCGCAGCCCGCGTCCTCGGCGAGCGCGGCCAGGGCCGGGCCAGACTCGTCCTCGGCCTCGCGGCGGGAGACCGACGTCGAGACCGTGAGGACCGCGGTCCGCAACGGTCAGGCGGTCGCGGCCGGCGTGTGGGTGCGCTGGGCCGCGGCGATCAGGTCGCGCACGTCGGCCTCGTCGCCCGCGCGCAGCAGCTCGATCGGGTCGGGCTCGCCGTTGACGATGCTCTCGAAGAACACCTTGCGGTCCTGGTAGGTCGGCAGCGTGCCCTTCGCCCAGCCGCGGACGTCGTTGAGCAGCACCGCGAGCCGCGCGTAGGGCTCGCCGTACTCGTCGGCGACCTGCGCCTTGATGCGCTTCGCCAGCGCCGGCGAGGCGCCGGCCGTCGAGATCGCGATGGCCAGCGGGCCGGTGCGCACGATCGCCGGCAGGATGAAGTTGCACAGCGGCGGGACGTCGACGACGTTGACCAGCATCGCCCGGCGCTCGGCGTCCTCGTACACGCGGATGTTGACGTCGGTGTCGTTCGTCGCTGCGATCGCGATGAACGTGCGCTCGAGGTCCCCGGCCTCGTACTCGTGCCGGAGCCACTCGATCGAGCCCTCGGCGGCGAGCGCCTCGAGCTCCGGCACGGCGTGCGGCGCCACGAGCACGACGCGGCCGTCGCAGGCGAGCAGGCCCTCGACCTTCTCGAGCCCGATCTCCCCGCCCCCGACCACGACGCAGCGGCGGCCCGTCAGCTTCAGGCACGCGATGTAGAACGGCGTCTCGAGCATGCCCTGCACGCAGGTCTGATCGCAGATCCCGCGGCGGAACTGACACACGCATTCTTTGCCCGCATAGGCTTGAGCCGGCATCTCGCCTACACCGTACAACGCAGTAGACATGCCTCCGGAGAGCTACTTCACCGACGACTCCATGGTCCGCCGGGTCCACCGCGAGTTCGTGGTCGGGCTGGCCGGCCCTCGCACGCTGCTGCTGCAGGCGAGCCATCCCGTGGCCTTCGCCGGCTTCTTCGCCCACACCGGGGCGCTCGACGAGCCCTACGAGCGCCTGGCCCGCACCGCGCAGGTGATGGACGCGATCACCTTCGGCCCGCGCCCCGCCGCCGACCGCCTGACCCGGCGCGTTCGCGCCATGCACCGGCGCGTCCGCGGCGAGCTGGCCGAGCCGGCGGGCCGCTTCCCGGCCGGGACGCCGTATGCGGCCGACGACCCGGAGCTGCTGCTGTGGATCCTCGCCGCAATCGTGGACTCCTCACTGCTCGTCTACGCCAAGTACGTCCGCAGGCTGAGCGCCGGCGAGCGCGACGCCTACTGGCAGGACTACAAGCTGATCGGCCGCCAGTTCGGGTTGACCGACGACCAGATGCCGGACACGATCGAGGACTTCGACGCCTACATGCGAGGGATGTTCGAGAGCGGCGATCTGCACATCACGCCGCAGGCCCGCGAGCTGGCGATCGAGATCGTCATGCGCCCGCCCGTGCCGCTGAAGGTGCGGCCGCTGCTCGAGCTCGCCAACCAGATCACCGTCGGCCTGCTGCCCGCGGAGATCCGCCGCGGCTACGGTCTCTCCTGGGATCCCGCACGCTCCGTCGCGCTGCACGGCGGCGCGGAGTACCTGAAGCGCGTGGTCGTACCGCTGCTGCCCGAACGGCTGCGCGTGACGCCCCGCGCGCGCCGCGCCGCCTAGGCTCCTAGCGCCCGAGCGCCTCGCGCGCCAGTCGGACCGCGGTGCGCGCGAGCGGCACCGCTCCCGCGCGCAGCACCCCGAGGCGCTCGTTCTCCCGGCCGTGCTGGAGGCGCGCCGTCGCGGTGGAAGCGCGCACGAGCGCCGGGTCGTACGGCAGCCAGCGGGCCGAGCGCAAACGCGTCGGCTGGGAGGCGAGCCGGCGACTGTCGACATGGCCCGCCAGGCGGACCGCGGCTCCGGGGATCGAGTGACCGTGCTCGTTGACCCAGGCGACCTCCGCGCCGAGCGTGCGCGCGACCCGCTCGCCACGAGCGCGATCGCCGGCCCAGACGGAGACGGCGGGGCCGCCCGCGGCGAGCGCGATCGCCTCCTCCTCCGTCGCCGCCTCGACGACGGCGAGCACCGGGCCGGGCACCGGCTCGCGCAGCAGCCGCGCGTCCGGCGGCACGCCACGCAGCACAGCGGGGGCGTAGAACGTGCTCGCCACGCCCGCGAGTTCGCGCGGGCCGCCGCACAGCAGCGTCGCGCCGTCGGCCACCGCGGCGGCGACGAGCGCCTCCACCCGCCGGCGCGTCTCGGGCGAGCGGAGGGGCCCCACCTCGGTCTCGGGCTCTCGCGGGTCGCCGGGCCGCAGGCGCTCGGCCCCCGCGACGACGGCGGCGATGAGCGGCTCGGCCACGGAGGGGACCACGACCAGCCGGCCGACCGCGGCTCGGTGGCGGCCGCCGCCGGCGAACGCGGCCCACAGCGCGCCGGTCGCCGTGCGGTCCAGAGGCGCCCGGTCGAGCACGAGCATCGTGCCCTTCTCGCGCGGCGGGCGGGTGTCGACGATGTGATCGGCGAGCGCGGCCAGGTCGTCCTCGGGCGCGGCGAGCGCGATCAGCTCGAGCGGCACGCCGCCGCGCTCAAAGGCACGGCGCACGCGATCGCCCATCGGCGTCGAGAGCACCACGGCGTTCCCCGCCAGCAGCGCGGCGCCCGTCTCGAGCACCGGCTCGACCCACGGCGACGAGCGGCCGCCGCGGATCCCGACCGTCCCGCGCGGTGCGGAGACCAGCAGCGAGCGCCGCCCGGCGCGCAGGGCCGGGATGCGCCCGAGCCGGCGGTCGCGCAGCGCGCGCGCGCCGTGGTCGGCGAGGTCGTGCAGGCCGCCGACCGACGGCAGCAGCTCCGCGAGGATCGCCTCCGTGCGGGGCTGGCCGACCGTGTCGGCCAGGACGTCGGCCAGGTCCTCGAGCTCGTCGAGGATCGCCGTCGCGGTGCGGCGCAGGTAGCGCGCGCGGCCGGCGGCCGGCACCAGGGCCCAGAGCGGCTGCGGCGTCGCGGGTCGAGCGTCGGCCATCGGCCGGGCACGCTACTCCGGCGCGCGGGGCCCGGCCGCGCGCCACTGGCTAGTCCCGGCCGCGCGCCTTCCGGATCGCCTCGAGCCGCGCCCTCGCCTCGGGCTCGCCCTCGTCGGGAAAGTAGAAGCGCAGGTCCTCGAGCCCCTCGGGCAGGTGCTCCTGGTCGTTGACGTGGCCGGGATGGTTGTGCGGGTAGTCGTAGCCCACGCCACGCCCCATCTTGCGCGCCGCCGGGTAGGCGGCCGAGCGCAGCGGCGCCGGCGCGGGCTTGGCGCCATGCTCGCGGATGTGGCCGCGCACCTCGCCGATCGCGCGCTTGACGGCGTCGGACTTCGGCGCCAGCGAGAGATAGATGGCCGCCTGGGCGAGCGCGAACTCCGCCTCCGGAAAGCCGACGTGCTCGACGGCGTGCCCCGCGGCGACCGCGATCACGAGTGCCTGCGGGTCGGCGTTGCCGATGTCCTCCGAGGCGAGCACGATCATCCGGCGAGCGATGAAGCGCGGGTCCTCGCCGCCCTCGATCATCGCCGCGAGGTAGTAGAGCGAGGCGTCGGGATCCGAGCCGCGCGTCGACTTGATCCAGGCCGAGATGTAGTCGTAGTGCTGGTCGCCTGCCTTGTCATACAGGACCGCCTTGCGCTGCAGCGAGTCCTCGGCGTCGCCGAGCGTCACGCGCGGCTCCTGGGCCCGCTGCGCGGTCGCGATCGCCAGCTCCAGCGCGTTCAGCGCGGTCCGCGCGTCACCGCCCGAGCGCACGCCGAGGAACGTGATGACCTCGTCGGGGACCTCGAGGCCCTCGCCCGCGCCGCGCTCCAGGGCGCGCCGCAGCAGGACCTCCACGTCGCCGGCGTCCAGCGATTGCAGCTCGTAGACCTGGGCGCGCGAGAGCAGCGCGGAGTTGACCTCGAAGTAGGGGTTCTCGGTCGTCGCGCCGATCAGCGTCAGCAGCCCTTCCTCGACCGCCGGCAGCAGCGCGTCCTGCTGGGCCTTGTTGAACCGGTGGATCTCGTCGAGGAAGAAGATCGTCGCGCGGCCGGGTGGGGACTGCCTCCGCTCGCGGGCCCGGGCGATCACCTCGCGCACCTCGGCGCGGCCGGCGTTGACCGCCGAGAGCTCCTCGAACGCGGCGGCCGCGTGCTCGGCCGCGAGCCGTGCCAGCGTCGTCTTGCCGGTCCCGGGCGGCCCGTAGAGCACCATCGAGTGCGGCTGGCCCGACTCCAAGGACGCACGCAGCGCCGAGCCCTCGCCCAGCAGGTGCTCCTGGCCCACGAACTCCGCCAACGTACGCGGCCGCATCCGCGCGGCGAGCGGCCCGTCCAAGGGCTCCTCGGCGCGCTCCTCCTCGGGGGGATCGAACAGTCGCTCCACAGCGGACAAGTATGGCGTCCGGTTTGTCCAAGCCGGGCGCTTTACGTCTCCATTAGGCTGGCCGCCGAGTGAGCCAGACAGCCGGCGCCGTCGAACCGAGCGACACCACCGCCCCCGCGGGCCCACTGCCCGACATCCGCCTGCGCGGGCTCACGAAGCGATACGGCGACTTCGCCGCCGTCGACGGGGTCGACCTCGACGTCGCCGAGGGCGAGTTCTTCACGCTGCTGGGGCCGTCGGGCTCCGGCAAGACGACGACACTGCGGCTGATCGCCGGCTTCGCGATCCCCGACGGCGGCACGGTCGAGCTGCGCGGCAGCGACGTCACCGGGCTCCCGCCCTACGCGCGCGACGTCAATACGGTCTTCCAGGACTACGCGCTGTTCCCGCACATGACGATCGGCGACAACGTCGAGTACGGGCTCAAGATCGCCAAGGTCCCGCGCGAGGAGCGCCGGCGCCGGGCGGCCGAGGCGCTCGAGCTCGTGCGCCTCAGCGGCTACGAGAAGCGCTCGCCGGCCCAGCTCTCCGGCGGCCAGCGCCAGCGCGTCGCGCTCGCGCGCGCCGTCGTCAACCGCCCCAAGGTGCTGCTGCTGGACGAGCCCCTGGGGGCGCTCGACCTCAAGCTGCGCCAGGAGATGCAGGTCGAGCTCAAGCGCATCCAGGGCGACGTCGGCATCACCTTCGTGTACGTCACCCACGACCAGGAGGAGGCGCTGACGATGAGCGACCGCCTCGCGGTCTTCAACGAGGGCCGGATCGAGCAGGTCGGGCCGCCCGCCGAGGTCTACGAGCGCCCCGCCAACCCGTTCGTGGCGGGCTTCGTCGGGGTCTCGAACCTGCTCGAGCGCGGCGGCCGCCGCTTCACGATCCGGCCCGAGAAGGTGACGCTCGACCCCGAGGGGGAGGGCCTGCACGTCGAGGAGGGCCGGATCCGCGACGTCGCCTACGCCGGGATGGTCACGCGCTACCTGGTCGAGCTCGACGCGGGCGGGGAGCTGCAGGTGGTGCGCCAGAACCTCGAGACGACTTCGGCGGACGCGCTCGAGCAGCAGGGCCGGCGGGTCCGGATCGGGTGGCGGGACGAGCACACCTTTGCGATCGAGAACAAGGAGAAGGCATGAGGGGTCAAGGGATGACGGCGCTGATGATCGCCGCGGTGTTGTCGCTCGGGGTCGCCGCGTGCGGGTCCTCGGACGACTCGAGCTCGTCGAAGAGCGGAGCGGTCAAGGCCCCGAAGGGCCCGAAGGCGCTCGCGAAGCTCGGCGCGGGCGAGGGCAAGGTCAACCTGATCGCGTGGGCGGGCTACGTCGAGGACGGCTCGACCGACCCGAAGGTCGACTGGGTCTCGGACTTCGAGAAGCAGACGGGCTGCCAGGTCAACGTCAAGGTCGGCAACACCTCCGACGAGATGGTCACGCTGATGCGCACCGGCCAGTACGACGGCGTGTCGGCCTCGGGTGACGCGACGCTGCGGCTGATCGCCGGCGGCGACGTGGCCCCGGTCAACACCGACCTCGTCAAGAACTACGCCGACGTCTTCGAGGCGCTGAAGAACCAGCCCTTCAACTCGGTCGACGGCAAGGCCTACGGCATCCCGCACGGCCGCGGGGCGAACCTGCTGATGTGGCGCTCGGACAAGATCAAGCAGGCGCCGGACTCCTGGGGCGCGGTATTCGACCAGGCCTCGGCGAACAAGGGCAAGGTCACGGCCTACGACAACCCGATCTACATCGCCGACGCGGCGCTGTACCTCAAGGCCACCAAGCCAGACCTCAAGATCGACAACGTCTACGAGCTCGACGACAAGCAGTTCACGGCCGCGGTCGACCTGCTCAAGGCGCAGCGCAAGGACATCGGCGAGTACTGGTCGGACTACACCAAGGAGCAGGCGGCGTTCGCGAACGGCAACTCGACCATCGGCACGACCTGGCAGGTGATCGCGAACCTGCTCGAAGCCGACAAGGTGCCGATCAAGACGACGCTGCCGAAGGAAGGGGCGACCGGCTGGTCGGACACCTGGATGATCTCCTCGAAGGCCAAGCACCCCAACTGCATGTACATGTGGATGGACCACATCATCTCGCCGAAGGCGAACGCGGCGGTGGCGGAGTGGTTCGGGGAGGCGCCGTCGAACCAGAAGTCCTGCGCGGAGACCGCGGCCAAGGACCACTGCAAGATCTTCCACGCCGACGACGAGGACTACTTCTCCAAGGTCTCCTACTGGACCACGCCGCGCAAGGCCTGCGGTGACGACCGCGGGGCGGTCTGCAAGGACTACTCCGAATGGGTCCAGGCGTGGACGGAGATCAAGGGCTGAGAAGGATCTCGCTGCACGGACGGCCCCGGCTGCAGCTCGGTCTGCTGCTGTCGGGGCCGCTCGGCTGGCTCGGCCTCGCCTACCTCGGCTCGCTCGTGGTGCTGTTCGTCGCCGCGTTCTGGCACCTCGACGCCTTCAGCGGGGAGGTCGTGAAGGGCTTCTCGTTCGAGAACTTCCAAACGCTGTGGGACTCCGACGTCTACCGCAAGATCGCGGGCCGGACGATCGCGATCGCCGCGGCCGTGACGCTCGCCGACGCGCTGATCGCGTTCCCGATCGCGTTCTACATGGCCAAGGTCGCGACGCCACGCACGCGCAACCTGCTCGTCGTCGCGGTCCTGATGCCGCTGTGGTCGAGCTACCTCGTGAAGGTCTACGCGTGGCGCACGATCCTGGCCGAGGACGGGATCCTCAACTGGGCGCTCGGCCCGCTGGGGCTGCACGGGCCGGGGTTCGGCAACGTCGCCACCTGGCTCGTGTTCTCCTACCTCTGGCTGCCGTACATGATCATCCCGCTCTACGCCGGACTCGAGCGGATCCCGGACTCGCTGCTCGACGCGTCCGGTGACCTCGGCGGCAGGCCGGGGACGACCGTGCGGCGGGTGATCCTCCCGCTCGCGCTGCCGGCGATGGTGGCCGGGTCGATCTTCACCTTCTCGCTGACGCTCGGCGACTACATCACGCCGAACCTCGTCTCGAGCACGCAGTTCATCGGCAACGTCGTCTACTCGAACGTCGGCGTCGCCAACAACCTCCCGCTGGCCGCGGCGTTCGCCACCGTGCCGGTCGTCGTGATGGTCCTCTACCTGCTTGGCGCGCGGCGGCTCGGCGCCTTCGAGAGCCTGTAGATGGCGATCTCCCCGCGCATGAAGGCGCTGCTGCGCGTCGCGACCGGGCTGACGCTCGCCTTCATCTACCTGCCGCTGATCGTGATCGCGCTCTACGCGTTCAACGAACGCCGCACGCAGACGTGGCCGATCCCCGGCTTCACGCTCGACTGGTTCGAGAAGGCGTTCCACAACCCCGGTGTGCGCGAGGCGCTCCTGACGTCGCTGAAGGCCGGCCTCGGCGCGACCGCGATCGCGATCCTGCTCGGCTCGCTCGCCGCGGCGGCCGTGGCCCGCTATCGCTTCTTCGGCCGTGAGGTGGTCTCGTTCCTCGTGATCCTGCCGATCGCGCTGCCGGGCATCGTCACCGGTATGGCGCTCAACGCGACCTTCCGCGAGGTGCTCGAGCCGTTCGGCGTCGGGCTCGGGTTGTTCACGGTGATCGTCGGCCACGCGACGTTCTGCATCGTGGTGATCTTCAACAACGTCGTCGCGCGGCTGCGGCGGACGTCCCGCTCCTTCGAAGAGGCGTCATCGGACCTCGGCGCGAGCGCCTTCCAGACCCTCCGCTACATCACGCTGCCGGCGATGCGCTCGGCGCTCGTCGCGGGGGCGCTGCTGGCGTTCGCGCTCTCCTTCGACGAGGTGATCGTGACGACGTTCACGGCCGGCGGCCAGCAGACGCTGCCGTTGTGGATCCTCACGAACCTGTCACGGCCGAACCAGCTTCCGATCGTCAACGTGGTGGGCGTGGCCGTGATCGCGCTGTCCTCCGTGCCGGTCTACCTCGCGCACCGCCTCACACGCGATGAGGCCGTGACGTCCGTGCCCGCGGCGTAGTGGAGCTCGGGCTCTTCGCCGTCTGGTGCTTCCTCGTCGCGCTGGCCGGCGGGCTCGTCGGCCTCGTGCTCGGCAATCTGCGGCTGCCCGCGACCGTGTTCGTGGCCTCCTCCGCGGCGGCGGGCGGCGGCGCGAACCTCGCCATCTCGGCGATCGCCGCGCTCACCGCCGCGATCGTGCACATCCGCGCCGGGCGGATCAACTGGCGGCTGGTGGGCTGGATGGCGCCGCCGTCGATCGTGGGGGCGGTGGCGGGCGGCTACCTGGCGGGCACGCTGCCCGACACGCTGCTGCTGTTCGTCATCACCGCCGTGCTGCTGCAGGCGGGCATCGACCTCCTGCGGCGCCCGCTCAAGCCGAAGCCCGCGCCGGCGGCGCGCGCCGGCGACGGCCTCGACCTCCGCGCGGCGGTTCTGAGCGGGCTGGTCATCGGGGTGATCGGCGGCGTGGTCGGGCTCATCCTCGGCTCCCTGCGGATGCCCGCGCTCCTGCGCTGGGTCGGCGAGGGCCCGCAGAAGGCGGTCGGGACGAACGTCACCGTCGGGGTCGTCGTCGGCGTGGCGGGCTCGCTCGCGCACCTCCCCAACGCGGCGCCCGACCTCGACGTGATCGTCGCCGGCGGCGCGGCCTCGATCCCCGGGGCGCTGCTCGGCTCGCGCCTCACCGGCCGGCTCTCGGATCGCGATCTCGTGCGCGCGATCGGCGTCGTGCTGCTGGTGGCCGCGGCGGGCACGCTCGCGCAGGCCCTAACCTGACGCCGATGGGATTGCAAGAGGAGACCGCCGACGTCCTCGGCAATCTGATCCGCTTCAACACGGTCAACCCGCCGGGGCAGGAGCGGGAATGCCAGGAGTACCTCCGGGATTACCTGACCGACGCGGGCTTCGAGTGCGAGATGGACGGCGTGGAGCACGACCGCCCGAACCTGATCGCGCGGCTGCGCGGGGAGCGAGGCGAAGCCGGTGACGAGCCGCTAGGCGAGGCAGGTGGCCCGGTGCTCGGCTACCTCTCGCACGTCGACACCGTGCTCGCCTCACCCGAGGACTGGTCGCGCGACCCGTGGTCGGGCGAGCACGCCGACGGCCACGTATGGGGGCGCGGCGCGCTCGACATGAAGTCGCAGACCGCGGCCGAGGTCGTGGCGGGCGCCGCGCTGGCGCGCGAGGGCTGGCGGCCGCCGCGCGGCGAGCTGAAGATCATGAGCGTCGTCGACGAGGAGGTCGGCGGCCACCTCGGCGCCAAGTACCTCACGCAGGACCGCCCGGACCTCGTGCGCTGCGACTACCTGCTCAACGAGGGCGCCGGCCCGGTCATCCCGTACGGCGACCGCCGTCTGTTCGGGGTCTGCTGCGCCGAGAAGGGCACCTTCCGCTTCGCCGTCCGCACCCGCGGTCGTGCCGGGCACGCCTCGGTCCCGGCCATGGCCGACAACGCGCTGCTCAAGCTGCTCCCGCTCGTCGAGCGCCTCGGCACGGCGCACGCGGGCTTCGACGTCACCCCCGAGCCGCTCGCGTTCCTGTCCGCTCTCGGCCTCGACCCCGGCGATCCGGAGGGCGCGCTGCGCAGCATCGCTGCGGTCGACGAGCGGCTCGCGAAGCTCGTCGAGCCGATGCTGGGGGTCACGTTCGCCCCGACCATCATCAGCGCCTCGCAGAAGATCAACGTGATCCCCGCTCACGCCGAGCTCAAGGTCGACTGCCGCGTGCCGGCCGGGATGGGCGCCGGGGAGACGATGGCGCGGGTGCGCGAGGTCGTGGGCGAGCAGGACGGCGTCGAGATCGAGTTCCTCGAGCAGGTGATCGGCAACCGCTCGCCGATCGAGTCGCCGCTGATGGACGCGATCCGCGGCTGGGTCGGCGAGCAGGAGCCCGACGCCGAGGTCGTGCCGGTCGCGCTCCCCGCCTTCACCGACTCGCGCTGGTACCGCGACGCCTTCCCCGACTGCATCGCCTACGGGTTCTTCCCGCAGCGCCACCAGTCCCTCTACGACACCTGGCCGCTGATCCACGGGGCCGACGAGCGGATCGACATCCGCGACCTCGGCTTCGCGGCGAGCTTCTTCCACGAGCTGCCGAGGAGGCTGCTGGCATGACCGAACCGGAGAAACTCCGCCTCGGCGGGATGGCCCTGCGCAACGGGCTGCTCGTCCACGGGCCGACGCACTGGGCCGCCGCGGTCCGCAACCCGCGGTCGGGCGAGGTCGACGTCGCCAGTGGCCGCAAGCCGCGCCTGCGGGGCGTCGACGGCGTGCCGGGCGTGCGCGGCGTCGTGCGCGTGGGCGAGGCGATGGCGGTGATCCCGCTGGTCAAGCGCGCGCTGCCCTCGGCGCGGCTGCCGTTCCAGGACGCCTCCGTGGTCGGCGTGGCGGCCGGCGCCTCGATCACCGGTGCACTGGCCAAGAAGCACCTGCGCGGCGTGGGGGGCGAGTCGATCGCCGCGCTCGTGTCGGTCATGCCGGCGCTGTTCGCGCTGCGCGGCGGTGAGCTGGCGGCCTACCACGGGGTCGAGCACAAGTCGATCGCGGCGTACGAACAGGGGTCCCAGGATGCGTCCTTGGCCTCCAAGGAGCACGAGCGCTGCGGCTCGCACCTCGTCGCGCCGATGCTCGCCTCCAACCTGGCGGGCACGATGCTGCTGCGGACCGCGCTCGAGAAGCCGGGCCCGGTGGCCGGCGGGGCGGTCGCGCTCGCCTCCACCGCGGTCGCGGTCGAGGTCTTCGCGTGGTGCGAGCGCAACTCGGAGACGCGGCTCGCCAAGGCGCTGCGGCGGCCGGGATTCGAGATCCAGCGCGTGGTCGGCACGCGCGAGCCGGACGAGCGCCAGCTCGAGGTCGGCCGCGCCGCCCTTGCCGAGATCCTGCGGGTCGAAACCTCGACCTGAAACCGTAGAACTAAGGTCCACACCGCATTGTGGTGGCGCGTAGGCTGCGATAGACCTGCTGCACACTTCGGCAGGGAGGCCCAAGCTGCTCTTCGCACTGCTCGCACAAGCCACACCGCAGGTCAAGGTGCCAGAGGGCCCCGCGTGGTACTCGTGGGACCACATCTCGCAGTGGCTACAGACGTGGGCGCCCATCATCTTCATGGGCCTGCTGGTCTTCTTCATCTGGCGGACGCTCAAGATGATGCCCAAGACCAAGCCGGTCGAGATCAAGCCCGCCGCCAAGGGCGCGATCGGCTGGGACGAGGTCGCCGGCTGCGACGAGGCGAAGGCCGAGCTCCAGGAGGTCGTCGAGTTCATGCGCGACCCGGAGCGCTTCAAGAAGCTCGGGGCGAAGGTCCCGCGCGGCATCCTGCTGCACGGGCCGCCCGGCACCGGCAAGACGCTGCTGGCCAAGGCCGTGGCGCACGAGGCGGGCGCGAACTTCTTCTCGCAGTCGGCCGCCGCGTTCGTCGAGATGTTCGCCGGCCTCGGCGCCTCCCGCATCCGGCGCCTGTTCGCGATGGCGCGCAAGGAGCGCCCCGCGATCATCTTCATCGACGAGATCGACGCCGTCGGCGGCGAGCGCGGCTCGGACAACAACTCCGAGCGCGAGCAGACGCTGAACCAGCTGCTGGTCGAGATGGACGGCTTCGAGACCACCAACGACCTCGTGGTCATCGCCGCGTCCAACCTGCTCGAGAAGCTCGACCCGGCGCTGCTGCGCCCCGGCCGCTTCGACCGCCAGATCTTCGTCTCCCCGCCCGACGTGGCGGGCCGCGAGCAGATCATGGACGTGCACACGCGCGGCAAGCCGCTGGCCAACGTCGACCTCGGCCTGATTGCCCGCCAGACCTCCGGCCTGACCGGCGCCGACCTCGCGAACCTCTGCAACGAGGCCGCGATCTTCGCCGCCCGCAAGCACCGCGACGTGATCGTGCACAGCGACTTCGACGCCGCCCTCGAGCGGGTCGTGGCCGGCATGCAGTCGCGCCGCACGCTCAACGACCACGAGCGTCGCGTCGTCGCCTTCCACGAGGCCGGCCACGCGCTGTGCGCCGAGCTGCTGCCCGGCGTCGACCGCGTGCACAAGATCTCGATCGTCCCCCGCGGCCGCGCGCTCGGCTACACGCTGAACCTGCCGGAGGAGGACCGCTACCTCAAGACGCGCGAGGAGCTGATCGACTACATGACCGTGCTCCTCGGCGGCCGCGCCGCGGAGGAGATCGTCTTCGGCGCGATCACCACCGGCGCCTCCGACGACCTCTCGCGCGTCGCCGAGATCTCGCGCTCGATGGTCCACGATTACGCGATGGGCACCACGATCACCTCACGCCGCGTCTCCCACGAGGGCGGCCTGGTCTCCGACCGCACGCGCGAGCTGCGCGACGACGAGCAGCAGCACCTGACCGACGAGGCGATGCGCGGCGCGGCGAAGCTGATCATCGAGCACCGCGAGAAGCTCGACGAGCTCGCGCGCTCGCTGCTCGAGAACGAGGTCCTCGAGCGCGGCGACATCGACCGCATCATGGACGGCACGCCGCGGCTGGAGCGGACCCGCGGCAACGGCCTGCGCGTGGTGGCGATCGAGCCGACCCCGACGGAGCCGAAGGCGAAGCCCTAGTCAGTCGTCTCCGGCTGCATCGCCCCGTGGTAGACGGCCTCGACGTTGTTGCCGTCGGGGTCGAGGACGAAGGCGCCGTAGTAGTTCTGGTGGTAGTGCGGGCGCGGGCCGGGCTCGCCGTTGTCGGTCCCCCCCGCGGCGAGCGCGGCGGCGTGGAAGGCCGCGACCTCCTGCGCCGAGTCGACGCGGAAGGCGAGGTGGCAGAGCGTGGGCCGGGCCTCCGCGGGCGCGATCCAGAAGTCCGGCCGCGCGGCGCCCAGGCCGACCACGCCGGGCGCGGGCTCGATCATCACGCGGTAGCCGAGCGGCTTGAGCGCCTGCTCGTAGAACGCGCGGCTGGCGGCGGGGTCGGTCGCGAAGAGCTTGACGTGGTCGATCATGAGAACGCGATCACGCTGCGGATGCCGTCCTGGGCCTCCATCAGCTCGAAGCCGCGGTTGACCTCGTCGAGGCCGATGCGGTGCGACAGGAAGGCGTCGACGTCGATGTCGCCCGCCAGGTAGCGCTCGACGTACTGCGGCACCTGCTCGCGGCCCTTGACGCCGCCGAAGGACGAGCCGGCGATGCGGCGGCCGGTGATCAGCAGGCGCGGGATCACGTCGAGCGTAGGCCGCAGGCGAACAGGCACGCGCGATCCAGCGGCGCCGCCGGATTGATCTTGGCCAGGGCGATCTCCGGCATCACCGTGTACTCGGCGAAGGTCGAGCAGCCCATGAAGTGCCGGATCGGCTCGCCTCTCCTCGATAGCCGCGTGGTGCCGTCGGGCAGGTAGCCCTTGCCCTGCTGCTCGCGGATCGCGAGGCAGAGGTTGGTCTTGGGCGAGCGGCAGTGGATGCACTCGCCGCACTGGGGCGAGAACAGCGAGACGACGTGATCGCCCTCGCTCAGCGAGCCGACGTCGGCGCCCACGCGCTCGACGACGCCCGCGCCCTCGTGGCCGAGCACGGCGGGGGCATACCCGCTCGGGTCGGCGCCGGAGGCGGTGTAGAGGTCGGTGTGGCAGACGCCGCACGCGACGAGGCGGACGAGCACCTCGCCCGGGCCGGGCTCGGCGAGGTCGAGCTCCTGCACCTCGAGCGGGGCGCCGAACTCCTCCAGGACTGCCGCGCGGATCTTCATGGCGCGGAATCTAGTGGGCCTTCGCTACCGGCGCATGCGCGGCCGCGAGCGCGGGTGCCGGCGGGCGAGGACCTGGCGGCGGGCGATCGCCTCGAACTCCTCCAGCGCCTCGCCGGCGCCGACCGCGACGCAGGTCAGCGGCGAGTCGGCGACCCGCGTCGGCATCGAGGTCTCGCTCTCCAGGCGCTCGGCCAGCCCGTGCAGCAGCGCGCCGCCGCCCGCGAGCAGGATGCCGTGAATGAGGATGTCCGAGGACAGCTCGGGCGGCGTCTGGTCGAGCGTCTCGCGCACCGCGTCGACGATCTGCTGCACGTGGTCGGCGAGCGCCGCGCGGATGTCGTCGGAGTCGAGCATCACCGTGCGCGGCAGGCCCGAGAGCAGCTCGCGGCCGCGGACCTCGACCTCGATCGTCTCGGGCATCGGGAACGCCGAGCCCGCCGTGATCTTGATCTCCTCCGCCGTCGGCTGGCCGATCGCGAGGTTCGCGTGGCGGCGGACGTAGGCCATGATCGCCTCGTCGAGGTCGTAGCCGGCGAGGCGCAGCGACGTCTCGACCACGATCTCGCCCATCGAGATCACGGCCACCTCGCTGGTGCCGCCGCCGATGTCGACGACCATGTGGCCCGTCGGCTCGGCGATCTCGAGCCCGGCGCCGATCGCCGCGGCGATCGGCTCCTCGATCAGCGCGACCTGCCGCGCGCCCGCCGACAGGCACGCCTCCTCGACCGCGCGCGTCTCGACCTCGGTGACGCCCGAGGGGACGCACATGATCACCCGCGGGCGGGACCAGCGGCTGGCCTGCGCCTTGCGCAGGAAGTAGCGCAGCATCTGCTCGGTGACCTCGAAGTCGGCGATCACACCGTGGCGCAGCGGCCGCGTGGCGGAGATCGTCGCGGGGGTGCGGCCGATCATGCGGTGGGCCTCGTCGCCGACGGCGTAGACCTCGCCGCGGTCGGCGTCGACCGCGATCACGGACGGCTCGGAGACGACGATGCCGCGGCCGCGCTCGTAGACGAGCGTGTTCGCGGTGCCGAGGTCGACGGCCAGGTCGCGGTTGCCGAAGGCCATCAGCCGACCACCAGCTCGAAGGCGTCGCGCTCGACGGTGATGCGCTGCATCCCGTCGTCGAGCAGCTCGCCGTCGACGTTGAACTCCGTTCCGGGTGGCAGGTCGACCTCGATCACGTGGCCACGAGCGTGGCACACGTCGCGCTGCTCGGCGATCGTGCCGCGGCGCATGCCCCACGCACGGCGTGCGAGCGTGAGGCGCGAGCCCGCCGGCAGCACGGTCACGTCGAGCACCCCGTCCTCGGGATTCGCGACGCCGATCTCGGCGCCGCCGCCGAAGTGGCCGGTGACGGCGACGATCGCCTGCCAGGCCTCGCCGGCGTACACGTCGCCGCCGTCCGCGCGCACCCGGAAGCGCAGCGGCGGCTCCGACGCGGCGGCCCGGATCGCCCCGACGGCGTAGGCGAGCGGCCCGAGCCTCGGCTTCAGCGGCTGGGCGCGGTGCGCCGCGGCGGAGGCGAGGCCGGCGCTGGCGACGTTGACGAACGGGCGCCCGCTCCCGAGGCGGCCGAGCTCGAGCGCCCGCAGCTGCTCGCCCGTGGCGGCGAGCACGCACGCCTCCTCAGGGTCGGTCGGCAGCGCCGAGGCGCGGGCGAAGTCGTTGGCGGTCCCCATCGGGATCACGGCCAGCGGCACCTTGAGGCGTCCGGCGAGCTCGGCGCAGCCGCCGATGCTGCCGTCGCCGCCGGCCACCGCGATCCGCTCTGGCTCCCAGCCCGGCACCGTGTCGAGGTCGCCAGGGGCGTACACCCGCACGTCAGCGCCGTGGCGGCGCATCGTCTCCTCGAGCGGCTCGGGGTCGAGGCCCCCACCGGAGGCCTCGTTGGCGATCAGCGCGATGCGCACGCCCCGGGGAGGCTACCGGCGTCCGCCGATTAGACTGCGGGCCATGTTCGGGCGCATCGACCACGTCGGCCTTGCCGTCAGCGATCTCGAGGAGGCCATCGACCTCCACGTGAACGTCTACGGCCTGGCGCTCGTGCACCGCGAGACGGTGTCCGAGCAGGGCGTCGAGGCGGCGCTGCTCGACGTGGGCGAGAACCACATCGAGCTGCTGGCGCCGTTGCACGAGGAGACGCCCGTCGGGCGCTTCCTCGCCAAGCGCGGGCCAGGCCTGCACCACGTGGCCTACCAGGTGGAGGACATCGAGGCCACGCTGCGAACCCTGCGCGACGCCGGGCTGCGGCTGATCGACGAGTCCCCTCGGACCGGCATTCGCCGCTCCCAGGTCGCCTTCCTTCACCCGTCCGCCTCCGGCGGCGTGCTCACCGAGATCGTCCAACCTGCTGAGGTCCACGTTTAGATGCCTGATCCAACGCGCAAAGCGGCCGTCGGTTTCCAGGGCGGCCAGGTTCTCGCCCTGCGGCTGTCCGAGTCCCAGCTCAAGGACCTGCGCAGCCGGCTGCGCGAGGGCGGCGAAGGCTGGCACGAGGTCGAGGCGGCGGACGGCGCCGTCCTGGTTCACGTCGGGCAGGTCGTCTACCTGCGCGTCGAGTCCGACGAGCATCGCATCGGCTTCTGAGCACCCCCCGGCAGTCCCTGCGGGTCCGCGCCGCGGCGCTGGATCTCGCGCTCTACAAGCGCCTGCGCTCGCTCGCGCGGACCCCTGAGACGGTCCGCTGGGTGCGGCGCTACTCGACGCTGGGCGAGCACGCGGCCGTCTGGCTCGCGCTCGGGCTCGTCGGGTCGCTGCTCGATCGCGCGCGCCGGCCGCGCTGGCAGCGCGCGACCGCCGTCGTGGCCTGCTCGTACCTCACCTCGAGCTCGATCAAGTGGTCGATCGGCCGCCCGCGGCCGACCATCGAGGACCTTCCGCACCTGATGGCCACGCCGACCGGCCTCTCCTTCCCGTCCTCGCACTCGACCTCGTCGTTCGCGGCGGCGCGCGCTTACGCGGGGCTGCTGCCGGTCGGCCCGCTCTACTGCGCGGCGACCGCGATGGCGATCTCCCGTCTCTACCTCGGCGTGCACTATCCGTCCGACGTGGCGGCTGGGGCCGGGCTGGGCACGCTGCTGGGGAGCTTCGGCCGATGATGAAGGTGGGCATCGTCGGGATGCCGAACGCTGGCAAGTCCTCGCTCTTCAACGCGCTCTCCCAGGCCGGCGCGCAGGCGGCCAACTACCCGTTCACGACGATCGAGCCGAACGTCGCCGTCGTGGGGGTGGAGGACGAGCGCCTGACCGAAGTGGCGCGGATCGTGCGGTCCTCGAACATCGTGTGGGACACGATCGAGTTCCACGACATCGCGGGGCTCGTGGCGGGCGCGCACAAGGGCGAGGGGCTGGGCAACCAGTTCCTGGCCAACATCCGCGAGACCGACGCGCTGCTGCACGTCGTGCGCGCGCACCAGGACCCGAACGTGATCCACCCCGACGGCAAGGTCGACCCGTCCTCGGATATGGACACGATCGAGACCGAGCTGATCTACGCCGACCTCGAGCAGGCCGAGCGCCGCCACAGCCGCATCGTCCGCGACGCGCGCGGCGGTGACCGCGCCCTGATCGCCGAGGAGGCCTGGCTGCGCGAGGCGATCGCCGCGCTGCAGGCCGGCCGGCCGGTGCGCACCGTCCCGCTGCCCAAGGCGGCGCCGCACGCCGCGCGCGACCTCGGCGCGCTGACCGCCAAGCCGGTGCTGTACGTGGCGAACGTCGACGAGGGCGACGACGACGTCCCGGCCGTCGTGGCCGAGCACGCAGCTGCGCGCGACGCCGGCGCGGTGGCGATCTCCGCGCGGCTCGAGGCCGAGCTGGGCGAGCTCGACGACGAGGAGGCGACCGCGATGCGCGAGGAGCTGGGGATCGCCGAGTCCGGCCTCCAGCGCGTGGTGCACGGCGCCTTCTCGCTGCTCGACCTGATCGCGTTCTTCACCGCCGGCGAGGACAAGCCCGCCCAGTCCTGGCACCTGCGCCGCGGCCGCACCGCCTGGCACGCGGCGGGCGAGATCCACTCCGACATCCAGAAGGGGTTCGTGCGCGCCGAGGTCATCGGCTGGGACGCGCTGGTCGAGTCCGGCGGCTACGCGCCGGCGCGCGATCGCGGCGTGCTGCGGCTCGAGGGCCGGGACTACGCGATGGCCGACGGTGATGTCATCACCGTCAAGTTCACGCCCTAGGATCCGCCGACGGTGCAGCCGTCGCCGAGCGAGGCGGGAACTCCTAGACTCGCCCCATGCAGGCCGGAGCCGAGCCCGGCGGGCGCGTGCTCGTCGTCGCCGAGAGCGGCCACGGGCCGCTGGTGCGCGCGTTGTCCGCCGAGGGCCATGAGGTCGAGACGCGTCTGCCCGCATCCGCGCTGGGCGTGCCGCCCGACGTCGTCGTGGCCGTGCGCGCGTCATCCGGCGCGGCGGTGCTCGCCGCGCTCGAGCGCCGCCACCGCCTGCCGGTCGCCCCCGTGATCGTGCTCAGCGGCGCGGTGCCGCCGAAGGAGCGCGCCGGGCTGCTGCGCGCCGGCGCGCACACCTGCCTGCCCGATCCCGTGCATCCCGAGGAGCTGCTCGCCGCGGTCGCGGGCGCGCTCGCGATCCAGCGCAGCCGCAACTCCAGCGCCGAGGAGCCCGGGGGCCTCTCGGACTCGCTCACCGGCCTCGGCAACCGCCGCCTCGGCGAGCGCGAGCTCGACCTCTTCGTCGCGCGCTCGACCCGCCACGGCCACGCGCTCGCCGTCGTCATCGCCGCCCTCGACGGCGTCGAGGCGCTGGGCAAGGCGCACGGCCCGGACGCGCGCGACGCCATGCTGCACGATGCCGGCGCCCGTCTCGCGCGCACCCTGCGCAGCGGCGACGTGATCGTCCGCTGGGCGGGCCCGCAGTTCCTGATGATGCTCCCGGACACCGACCGCGACGGCACCCACCGCGCCGCGGAGCGCCTGCGCCGGTCGATCTCCGCCGCGCCCTTCACCGTCGGCCCGGAGACCGTAGAGCTCACCGCCTCGGTCGGCTGGGCCGACTGGCGCGGCGAGGACCCGAGCGAGTTCAAGCTGCGCGTCGAGCGCTCGCTGCGCCAGGCGCGCGAGGCGGGCGGTGGCGTCGTGCGGCCTGAGGGCGGCTAGGCCCGAAGCCGCTCGGCCAGCCGACGCATCCCGAGCGCCTCGGCCGCCTTCGCGCCGCCGGGGCGGTCGGTCTCGGCGTCGGGCACGGGGTCCATCTCGATCTCCACCAGCGTCGCGATCTCCTTGAAGGACCGGAGCTCCGCCGCCTGCTCGATCAGCGCGCGCCGGACCGAGGGCTTCTCGCGGATCGCGCCGAGGATCGCGTGCTCGAGTGAGCCCTTGCGCAGCAGGATGTCCTTCGCGGTCTTCTCGCCGATGCCCTTGGCGCCCGGCAGGCCGTCGGACGGGTCGCCGCGCAGCGCGATGAAGTCGGGCACGAGCTCCGGCCCGATGCCGTAGCGCTCGCGCACCTCCTCCGGGCCCATCTCCGTGAAGCCCTTGCGCGCCTGCTGCATCAGCACATGCACCTTGTCGGTGACGCACTGGAACATGTCGCGGTCGCCGGTGAAGATCAGCGCGCTGCCGCTCCGGCGCTCCTCGGCGAGCGCGAGCGAGTGCATCAGGTCGTCGGCCTCGAGCCCGTCGTGGTCGAGCACCGTCCACCCGAAGGCCTCCCAGAACGCCCGCGCCTGCGCCCACTGGACCGCGAGGCCGTCGGGCATCGGCGGGCGGTGGGCGTGGTAGGCGGGGTAGGCCTCCGTGCGGTAGTCGGCGGCCTCGGCGCCGAAGCAGTGCACGACCGCGCGCGGCTTGTGCTCCTCGATCACCTGGAGCACCGCGTTGGTCGAGCCCAGCAGGGCGTTCACCGGCTTGCCGTCCGGCCCGGTGATCGAGTCGGGCAGCGCGAAGAAGGCTCGGTAGAGCAGGTGGGGGGCGTCGGTGACGAGGAGTGGACCGGACACGATTTGGGGCAACCTATACGCCATGACGACGATCACAGGACTCGCCGAGCTCAAGGAGTACGAGGGCAAGGACCTCGGCACGAGCGACTGGCACGAGGTCACCCAGCAGGACATCGACCGGTTCGCCGACGTCACCGGCGACCACCAGTGGATCCATGTCGATCCCGAGCGCGCCAAGGAGACCCCGTTCGGCGGCACGATCGCCCACGGCTACTACACGCTCTCGCTGGCGCCGCGCTTCTCCGAGCAGATCCTCAAGCTCGAGGGCTTCGCGTTCGCGGTCAACTACGGCCTCAACAAGGTCCGCTTCCCCGCGCCCCTGCCGGTCGGCGGGAAGGTGCGCATGAAGGCGAAGGTCGCGAGCGTCGAGCCGATCCAGGGCGGCGCGCAGCTCGCGCTCGAGCTCACCTTCGAGCACGAGGGCGGCGAGAAGCCGGTGTGCGTCGCCGAGACGCTGGCCCGCGTCTACGAGGGCGGCTGAAGCAGCGCGGGCAGCTCGGCCATGTCGGTGAAGACGCGCGCGCCCTCGAGCCGGGCGGCGGGCGTCGTGCCCGCGTAGCCGAACACGGTCATCCCGGCGCTCAGCCCCGCCTGCACCCCCGCGGGCGAGTCCTCCACCACCGCGCAGTCGGCGGGCTTCCAGCCCATCGACGCCGCCGCGTGCAGGAAGAGGTCGGGCGCCGGCTTGCCGTGCTCGACCTCGGTGGCGCTGAAGATGCGGCCCTCGCCTGTGCGCGCCGACGAAGTCGGCTGTGTGAAACGGTCCCACAGCCCGGTCTGCCCAAGGGTGACGCGCATCTTCTCGATCGATGCGCTCGAGGCCACGCAGTTCGGCAGCGTGATCGCGTCGAGCGCGGCGGCGATGCCCGGCACCGGCCGGAGCTCCTCCCCGAACGCGGCGAACATCGCGTCGAGGTAGCGGCGGTGGAAGCCCTCCGGGAGCGGCGCCTCCCGCTCCCCGGCCCAGGCCAGCACGGTCTTCCACGACCGCCCCATGAACGCCTCGACCGACTGCTCGGGCGTGATCGGCAGCCCGATGTCGGTCAGCAGCCCGGCGAGCACGCGGTTGGAGATCGCCTCGGAGTCGACCAGCACCCCGTCGCAGTCGAAGATGACGGCGGAGATCAGCGGACGCGGACGGCTGGGCCGGTCTCGTCGTGATAGCGCACGCGGTACAGACCGGGGCTCGCGACACTCGCCGAGTAGCGCCCGCCCCGGCGCAGCCGCGTCGAGCCGACCGTGATCCAGCGCCCGTTGTCGCGCCGCTGCAGCGTCACGCGCGCACCCGGCAGTGCCGGCAGCACACGCCCAGCGACCGCGCCGACCGCGCGGCCGGTGCCGAGCAGCGCGGCCGACCCGAACGGCTCGGTCCCGCCGGTCGGCGCGGCAGGGTCCTCCGGCGTCGGCTCGGGGGCCGGCTCGTCGCCGGTGGTGATCGAGGTGAAGAACGCCCACGAGTCGAACAGGCCGAAGCGCGCGCGCAGCTGGCCGCCGGTGACGCGGGTGCGCCCGCCGGTGCCGATGATGTCGGCCTCCACGATCCGCGGCGAGCGCCCGCGGCGCACGACCTCGATGCCGCGGAAGGAGCCCTTGACGGCGGAGCCGAGCCTGCGGCCGGCCTGCTTGAGGCTCATCCGGATCGGGCCCCAGCGGTGGCGCGGCGAGGTGTCGTCGTAGGGGTCGTCGACGGACTTCAGCCACGCCCGCGGCTCGTTGCCCAGCGGGGTGTTCTCGACGTCCTCGGTGCGGCCGCCCGAGGTCGAGAAGAAGTAGGTCACGACCGGCTGCCCGTTGTAGGTGACGACCTCGCCGCGGGTCTCGCTCACCGCCTGGTTCGTCGAGGCCTCCTCGGCGGCGACGCCGCCGTAGACCTGGGAGCGCGTGTCGGGGTAGAGGTCGAAGGTCGCGGCGGGCTTCATCGTCGCCACGGCGTAGGTGCGGGCGGCCACCGCCTGCGCCTTGAGCGCCTCGATCGGCCACGACGGCGGCGACTCGTCGGGCACGACGCCCTGGACGTAGGTGTCCAGCGGCAGCGAGTTGACCGCGTCGACGCCCGAGAACACGCCGGCCCGGAAGTCGAGCGCGCCGCGATAGGCGCCCGAGACCCGGCCGTTGGCCGCGCGCCCGCGCAGGACGACCGCGCCGGCGCGCCGCGTGACGTGCAGCACCGCGTACGTGCCCAGCTTCTTGCGCCGCGCCGAGAGCAACTGGACCGAGGCGCCGCGGCGGCGCACGTAGTAGGTCTTGCGCACCGAGAGCCGGCGGCGGCCGGCGCGCGTGGCTCCGCTGAAGGCGGCGGTGCCGCTGGTGGACTGCAGCAGGACCCGGACGCGCTTGGCGGGATCGAGGTTCCCGATCGCCGTGCCCGTGTAGTAGTGGGCGAGGATGTCGCGGTAGGCCGAGCCGTGCTGGGCGAACCCGTAGGCGCCGTACTGGCTCATGCCGACGCCGTGCCCGAAGCCCGCGCCGCGGATCGTGAACTTCGACGAGGCCGCTCCGGCGGAAGCCGCCGGGAGCAGGGAGAGTGCGAGCAGCGTCGCGAGGAGTGTGCGGAGGGGACGGGAGGGCATGATCAGCGCACTGGCGGCTACGTTAGCCCGACACGACCGGAGGGGAGAAGTTTCGGGGAATGGAGCGCAAGGCGTCTGACCTGTTCGTGGAATGCCTGGAGGTCGAGGGCGTCGAGTACGTCTTCGGCATCCCCGGGGAGGAGACGCTCGACCTCAACGAGTCGCTCGCCAACTCTTCTGTCGACTTCATTCCGGTTCGGCATGAGCAGGGCGGCGCCTACATGGCGGACATGTACGGCCGCCTGACCCAGCGCGCGGGCGTCTGCCTCGGCACGCTCGGGCCCGGCGCGACGAACCTCGTAACCGGCATCGCAGACGCGTTCCTGGACCGCTCGCCGCTCGTCGCGCTGACCGGCCAGGGCGACCTCGAGCGGATGCACAAGGAGTCGCACCAGTACATCGACATCGTCTCGCTTATGAAGCCGGTGACCAAGTGGAACGCGCGGGTCAATGCGCCGCACATCATCCCCGAGGTCGTGCGCAAGGCGTTCAAGGTCGCGCAGGCCCAGAAGCCCGGCCCGACCCACATCGAGCTGCCCGAGGACGTGATGGCGGCGATGGTCGACGCCGAGCCCCTGCCCGCGCGCAAGGACATCCGCAGCCCCGAGCCCTCCGCCCAGGAGCTGGTGAAAGCGGTCGGGGTCATCCGCTCGGCGATCAACCCGGTCGTGCTGGCCGGCAACGGCGTGGCGCGGGTCGGCGCCGCGGCGGCGCTGCGCGAGTTCGCGCGCGCCACCGGGATCGGGGTGGCCGAGACGTTCATGGGCAAGGGGCTGCTCGACTACGAGGACCCGCGCTGGCTCGGCACGGTGGGGCTGCAGTCGCGCGACTACGCGCTCGCGGGCTTCGAGGACGCCGACGTCGTGATCACGGTCGGCTACGACCTCGTCGAGCACTCGCCGAGCAACTGGAACCCCAAGAAGAACAAGAAGATCGTCTGCATCGACACCGCCCCGGCCGAGGTCGACGAGTACTTCATGACCGAGTGCGACCTGATCGGCGACCTCTACCACATCCTCACCCGCCTGGCCGAGGAGCTGCGCGACGCGCCGCACGATGCGGCCGACCCGCGCCTGAACGACATCGTTCTCGGGCGCTTCGAGTCCGCCAAGGACGATGACTCCTTCCCGATGCAGCCGCCGCGCGCGCTGTGGGACATCCGGAAGGCGCTCGGCCGCCAGGACCTGCTGATCTCCGACGTCGGCCTGCACAAGCTGTGGATCGCGCGCATGTTCCCGGCGCACGAGCCCAACACCGTCCTGATCGCCAACGGCCTCGCGGGCATGGGGATCGCGCTCCCGACCGCGATCGCCGCCAAGCTCGTCCACCCCGACCGCAAGGTGGTCACGGTCAACGGCGACGGCGGCTTCCTCATGAACTGCCAGGAGCTCGAGACCGCGGTGCGCCTGAAGACCCCGATCGTCAACGTCATCTGGGAGAACTCGCAGTTCGGCTCGATCGTGTGGAAGCAGGACAAGAAGTTCGGCCGCCACTTCGGCACCGACTTCACCAACCCAGACTTCGTCAAGCTGGCCGACGCCTTCGGGATGCCGGCCTGGCGCTGCGAGCGCACGGAGGACTTTGGCCACCACCTGCGCCACGCGCTCACCCTCGACCTGCCCTCGCTGATCGTGCTGCCGATCGACTACTCGATCGACGTCACGATCTCGGAAGAACTCGGAACGGAGACGGTTGTCGCATGAGCATCACCGCTGACCAGGAGAAGAGCGTCATCACCCACGCCCCCTCGCAGCTCTTCGTGGGCGGCGAGTGGCGCGCCGCGACCCGCGGCGCCACCCTCGACGTCGAGGACCCCTCGACCGGGGAGACGATCGCGACGGTCGCCGACGCCACGCCGGACGACGCCGCGAGCGCGCTCGACGCCGCCTGCGGCGTGCAGGCCGAGTGGGCCGCGCACCCGCCGCGCGAGCGCGGCGAGATCCTGCGCCGCGCCTACGAGTCGATCGTCCAGCGCACGGAAGAGCTCGCGCTGATCATGACCCTCGAGATGGGCAAGCCGATCGCGGAGTCCAAGGCCGAGGTCGCCTACGCGTCGGAGTTCTTCCGCTGGTTCGCGGAGGAGGCGGTGCGCATCGAGGGCCGCTATGCGACGGCGCCCAACGGTGCCGGGCGGCTGCTGACCATGCGCCAGCCCGTCGGGCCCTGTTACATGATCACGCCCTGGAACTTCCCGATGGCGATGGGCACGCGCAAGATCGGCCCGGCCGTCGCCGCCGGCTGCACGATGGTGGTCAAGCCGGCCCAGCAGACGCCGCTGTCGATGCTCGCGCTGGCCGAGATCCTCGACGACGCCGGGCTGCCCAAGGGCGTGCTCAACGTCGTCACCTCGAGCAAGTCCTCCGACGTCTCGAAGCCGATCCTCGGCGACCCGCGCCTGCGCAAGCTGTCGTTCACCGGCTCGACCGAGGTCGGCAGGAAGCTGATCGAGCAGTCGGCCCACAACGTCCTGCGGGTGTCGATGGAGCTGGGCGGCAACGCGCCGTTCCTCGTCTTCGACGACGCCGACGTCGACGCGGCGGTCGAGGGCGCGGTGATCGCCAAGATGCGCAACATCGGCGAGGCCTGCACGGCGGCCAACCGCTTCCACGTCGCCGAGGCGATCCAGGACGAGTTCACCGAGAAGCTCGCGGGCAAGCTCGCCGACAT
This sequence comes from Solirubrobacteraceae bacterium, assembly GCA_039934455.1. Taxonomy (GTDB): domain Bacteria; phylum Actinomycetota; class Thermoleophilia; order Solirubrobacterales; family Solirubrobacteraceae; genus DASQFQ01. The sequence continues at coordinate 4,596 of JBDTMF010000021.1, read as the reverse complement.
GCCGGTCGGCCGCGGCACCGAGGACGACGTCAAGGTCGGCCCCCTCATCGACGCGACCCAGCGCTCGAAGGTCGACGAACTGGTCAAGGACGCGCAGGAGAAGGGCGCGAAGGTCGTGCTCGGCGGCAACGAGCGCGACGGCCAGGGCTACTTCTACGACCCGACGGTCATCGCCGACGTCCCCGCCGACGCGCGGCTGCTGAAGGAGGAGATCTTCGGGCCGGTCGCGCCGGTCGCGGGCTTCGACGACGAGGACGCCGCGATCGCGGCCGCCAACGACACCGAGTACGGGCTCGTCGCCTACGTCTTCACCAACGACATCAAGCGCGCGTTCCGCGTCGTCGAGGGGCTGGAGACCGGGATGGTGGGCCTCAACCAGGGACTCGTCTCGAACCCGGCGGCGCCGTTCGGCGGCGTCAAGCAGTCGGGCTTCGGCCGCGAGGGCGGCGCCGAGGGCATCCATGAGTACCTCGAGGTCAAGTACGTCGCGATGAACCTGTGACCGATCCGCTCGCGCGCGCCGGCGACTGGCTCGCGGACGCGGTCGCCGCGGGCGTCGCGGAGCCCGACGGCGCGGCGCTGGCGACCGCCGCGCCCGACGGCCGGCCGTCGGTCCGCTTCGTGCTCGTGCGCGCCATCGACGAGCAGGGCGCGCGCTTCTACACGAACTACGCCAGTCGCAAGAGCCGCGAGCTCACCGCCAACCCGGTCGCCGCGCTCGCGCTGTGGTGGCCCGGGCTCCAGCGCCAGCTGCGCCTCGAAGGGCCGGTCGAGCGGCTGTCGGCGAGCGAGTCCGACGCGTACTTCGCCTCGCGCGGCCGCGGCTCGCAGGTCGGCGCGTGGGCGTCGCGCCAGGGCACCGTGATCGACGGCCGGGAGGGGCTCGAGGCGCGCGCCGCCGAGCTCGGCGCCGAGTTCGGGGACGAGGTCCCGCGCCCGGAGTTCTGGGGCGGCTTCCGGCTGCGGCCGGACATCGTCGAGTTCTGGGAGGGGCGCCCGAACCGCCTCCACGACCGCGAGCATTTCGTCCGCCTCTCCGACGGCGGCTGGCGCTCCGAGCGCCTCTCGCCCTAGCCGTCGAAGGTGATCGTCGCCGACAACGGGTCGACCGACGGGATCCAGGACGTCGTGCGCGCGCACGCTGCGCGGGACGATGTCGTGGCGCGGCGACGTGGGACGCTGGCAGGCCGCGCGCCTCAGCCGGTAGCGCGCCGCAGCAGCACGAAGCAGAGCACGGCCACGATCGCCGCGAGGACCGGGATCCCGTAGCCGATCACGCCGACGGCCGCGAGGATCAGGCCGACGACCGCCACGAGGCCGGCCGTGCCGCCGGCCAGCACGAGCCGGTAGGCGCGCTGCTCGCGCTGCTTGCGGGTGGGCCGCGAACCCGGGCGGCGCTCGAGGCCGCTCACGACTCGGCCTTCGACCCTGCCGCGATCTTGCGCAGGTCGAGCGCCTTGTCGAGCGTCTCCTCGTCGACGCCGAGCTCGCGCGCGGTGTCGCGCAGCGTGCCGCCGCTCGCCGAGGCGGCCTTGACGATCTCGGCCGCCTTGTCGTAGCCGATGAACGGGTTGAGCGCGGTCGCGACGGCGAGCGTGCCCTCGGCGGAGCGCTCGCAGCCGTCGAGGTTGGCCTCGATGCCGTCGACGCACTTCTCGGCCAGCAGCGCCGACGCGTTGGAGAGCAGCTCGAGCGACTGCAGCAGGTTGCGCGCGATCAGCGGGATGCGCACGTTGAGCTCGAACTGGCCCTGCATGCCGCCGATCGTGATCGCGGTGTCGTTGCCGATCACCTGTGCCGAGACCTGGAGCACGACCTCGGGCATCACCGGGTTGACCTTGCCGGGCATGATCGAGGAGCCCTTCTGCAGCTCGGGCAGGAAGATCTCGCCGATGCCGGCGCGCGGGCCGGAGCCCATCAGCGCGAGGTCGCCCGCGATCTTGGTCAGCGACACGGCGACGACCTTCAGCGCGCCCGACAGCTCGACGAGCGCGTCGCGGTTGGCCTGCGCCTCGAAGGGGTCCTCGGGCGGGTGGATCGCGAGGCCGGTGTCGGCCGTGAGCTTCTCGCGCACCTTGGCCGCGAAGTCCGGGTGAGTGTTGAGGCCGGTGCCGGTGGCGGTGCCGCCGAGCGGGATCTGCGCGACCTGCGGCAGCGCGTTGCGCACGCGCTTCGCGCCGAGGCGGATCTGCGCGGCGTAGCCGGAGAACTCCTGCCCGAGCGTGACCGGGACGGCGTCCATCAGGTGCGTGCGACCGGACTTGACGATGTTCTTGAACTCGTCGCCCTTGGCCGCCAGCGACGCCTCGAGCTGCTCGAGCGCGGGCAGCAGGCGGTGCGTCGCGACGTCGAGCGCGGCGAGGTGCACGGCGCTCGGGAAGACGTCGTTGGAGGACTGGCCCATGTTCACGTGGTCGTTGGGGTGGGCGCCCTCGCCCGCGAGGTTGCCGATGACCTCGTTGGCGTTCATGTTCGAGGAGGTGCCCGAGCCGGTCTGGAAGACGTCGATCGGGAACTGGTCATCGTGCGCGCCCTCGGCGATCTCGTCGCCGGCGGCGGCGATGCGGTTCGCCAGCTCGGCGTCGAGCAGGCCGAGGTCCGCGTTGGCGCGCGCGGCGGCGCCCTTGATGCGGCCGAGCCAGCGCACGACGGCGACCGGCACGCGCTCGCCGGACACAGGGAAGTTGTCGACGGCCTTGCGGGTCTCCCCGCCCCAGAGCTCCTTCTGCGTGTCCTCGACGGTCATGGGGTCTCCTTGTTCAGGTTCGGGAGGCGTGGACGCTATCGGCCGTGGCGCCGGGCCCGGGCTCGGGCGTGACCTTGCGCGGATCGAGCGGCCCGCGGCAGTGGCTGCAGACCAGCGTCGGCTCGGCGTGGTGGCCGCACTCCTGGTGGTAGAGCAGCAGCGGCGGCCCCGCTTCGCCGGCCAGGTACTCGTCGCCCCAGCGCATGATCGAGACGATCGCCGGATACAGATCACGACCGCGCGCCGTGAGTTTGTACTCGTAGCGCTCGGGCTCCGCCTGGTAGGGGATGCGCTCGAGGATGCCGGCGCGCGTGAGCGTCTGCAGGCGCACGGAGAGGATGTTGCGCGCGATCCCGAGGTTGCGCTGCAACTCGCTGAAGCGGCGGACGCCGAAGAACGCCTCGCGGACGATCAGGAACGTCCAGCGCTCGCCGAGCACCTCCATCGCGCGGCCGATCGAACAGGGCTCGTGCTGCACCATGTCACCGTATCGCGATGGCGTTGCCGGTCTTCGACGGACATAACGACGTGCTGCTCGAGGAGCGCTCGTTCACCGACCGCTCCGACGAGGGCCACCTCGATCTGGAGCGTGCCCGCGCCGGCGGGTTCGCGGGGGGCTTCTTCGCGCTCTTCACGCCGCACCCCGACGGCTTCCCGCTCGACGCGGAGCGCGGGCCGGACGTGCCGCCCGAGCCACCGGTCTCCCACGAGCTCGCGTTGAAGACGACGCACGCCGGGATCGAGAAGCTGCTCGCGCTGGAGGCGCGGGGAGCGCTGCGCGTCGTGCGCGAGCCGGGCGACCTCGAGCTGTGCGGGCCGATCCGCGCGGTCATGCACATCGAGGGCGCCGAGGCGATCGAGCCCGGGCTCGGGAACCTGCCCGAGCTGCACGCGCGCGGGCTGCGCTCGCTCGGCATCACCTGGAGCCGGCCGAACGCGTTCGGGCACGGCGTCCCGTTCGCCGCGCCCGCCTCGCCCGACATCGGGCCCGGCCTGACCGACGCCGGCCGCGCGCTCGCGCGCGAGTGCGACGAGCTCGGGATCCTCGTCGACCTCGCCCACCTCAACGAGCGCGGGTTCTGGGACGTGGCGGAGATCACGCGCCTGCCGCTCGTCGTCACGCACGCCTGCGCCCACGCGCTCGTACCATCGGCGCGCAACCTGACCGGCGCGCAGCTCGACGCGGTGGGCGGGTCCGGCGGCGTCGTCGGCGTCTGCTTCCACCACGAGGACGTCGGCCCGCACCGCGGCGACATCGCTCGCCAGGTCGACGCCATCGCGCGCCGCATCGGCCCCGCCCACGTCGCGCTCGGATCGGACTTCGACGGCTGCGAGCTGCCCGAGGGGATGGCGGGGGCCCAGGACCTGCCGCTCGTGCTCGACGACCTGCGCACGCTCGGCTGGGACGAGCGCCAGCTGGCGCTGGTTGCGCACGCGAACTTCCAGCGCGTGCTCGCCGCCACACTCGAGCCATAGCGACTGGCGCTCGCGTCTAGGTGCAGAACGCCGCGAGCTCGCGCGCGAGCCCGACCGGGTCGTCGTAGGCGAGCAGGAAGCCGGTGCCGGGAAGGACGCGCAGGTGCGCGTCGGGCAGCAGCCCGAGCGCCTCCTCGGCGATCGAGAGCGGATGCAGGCGGTCCTCGTCGGCCCACAACAGGAGCGTCGGGACGTCGATCAGGTGGTACGCGTCGAGCAGGTCGGACTGCGCGCCGGTGGGCCAGCGGCGGGCGGCCCGCGCCCAGGCGCGGGCACGGGTGGCGTCGCCGCCGACGTCGGCGAAGGCATGGCGCACGAGGTCGCGCGCGGCCGGGTTGCCGCGGGCGCTCAGTCCCTCGCCCGCCTGGGGCCGG
>JBDTMF010000020.1:0-32837 GCA_039934455.1 Solirubrobacteraceae bacterium | reverse complement strand
CAGACGACGGCCGCCCGAACACCCACTCCACCCAACCTAACGGAGCACTACTAGCCCGCGCGCCGCTTGCGCGCCGCGCGCCGCGGCCGCCAGCACTCGTCGATGAACTCGGCGATCTCGTCCGTCAGCCGCTTGGGGGCGACGCGCAGCTCGACGATCGAGCTCGCCTCCAGCAGCCGCGCGTTCGGCAGCTCCTCGGCCAGCGTGCCGGCGTCGCTGAACGGGTGCAGCGGGTCGCGGCGATGCCCGATCACGAGCGTCTCGGTCTGCAGCGTCCGCCGCTCGGTGCGGTGCGGGGCGATGCGTCCGAAGAACAGCCCCTGCAGCACGGCGGCGCCGGGCGCCGGGTCCTGGCGGACGGTGTCGACGAGGAAGTCGAGCAGCCACGGCAGCCGCGGCACGTGGCGGGCGCCGAGCTGGACCGCGCGCATCATCGGCTCACCGAAGCTCAGCGCGATCATCAGCGGCGTGAACGCGAGCGCGCACGCCAGCAGCGCACCGTCGAGCACCGGCATCTCGATGATCATGCCGCGCAGCCGCTCGGGCGCGAACGCCGACGCCTCGAGCGCGGTGTTGGCGCCGAGCGAGGTGCCGAGCACCACTGCCTCTTCGATGCCGAGGTGGTCGAGCAGCGCGATCGTCTGCTTCCCGAAGAAGGTCATCGAGTAGCACGCCTGGTCGACCGGCCGGTCCGAGGCCCCGTGGCCGAGGAGGTCGAGCGTGACCACCCGGTTGCCGCGCTCCGCGAGGCTGCGGGCGAGCGGCTCGTGCATGCGCCGGCTCAGCAGCAGGCCGTGCAGCAGCACGACGGTCCGGGGCCCCTCGCCGTAGTCGGTGTAGGCGAGGGAGCGGCCCTCGTGGGTGAAGCGACCGGTGCGCTCGGCGACGCTCATCTGCCGATCATGCCAGCCCGCGGCGCTCGTGAACGCCCACCTTTCCGTCGATGCGTACCAGAGATGGAGACTTCGGCGGCCCTCCGCCCGATCCCTGGCTCAGCGTCCGACGAATCCCTCGTCGCGTCCGTCCGCGACGGCTCCGAGCCGGCCTTCGAGGTGCTCTATGCCCGCCATCTGCGCGGCATCCTGGGCTTCTGCCGGCACATGCTCGGCTCCGCCGATGAAGCCGAGGACGCGGGCCAGCACACCTTCATGGCCGCCTACCGCGACCTGCTCGCCTCGGACAAGTCGATCCAGCTGCGACCTTGGCTCTACGCGATCGCCCGTAACCGCTGCTCCACGCTGCTGCGCCAGCGGCGCAGCCGGCCGCTCACCGCCGCCGACGAGCCGTCGACCGAGCACCTGTCGAGCGCCGTGCAACGGCGCCAGGACCTGCGCGACCTGCTCTCCGATCTCGCCGCCCTTCCCGACGACCAGCGAGCCGCGCTCGTGCTCGCGGAGCTCGGGGCGGTGGCGCACGACGAGATCGCGACCGTCCTCGGGGTCGCGCGCGACAAGGTCAAGGCGCTGGTGTTCCAGGGCCGCAGCTCGCTGATCACGAGCCGCAGGGCGCGACACGCCGTGCGCGGACATTCGCCTCCAGCTCGCGAGCCTGCGCGACGGCACGCCGCGGCGCACCACGCTGCGCCGGCACCTGCGCGAGTGCCCCGGCTGCCGCGCGTTCCGCACCGAGGTCCTCGCGCAGCGTCGCGCGCTCGCGCTGGTGCTCCCGGTCGAGCCGACCGACGGGCTCGTGCACGCGACGGTCGACCCGTCGGACTAGGCTCGAGGCCGATGTCCGCGCCGCGACCGATGCGCAAGGACGAGGCGCTCGCCGTCCACCTGCTCGCCGCCCGCACCTTCACCGAGCTCGGCGAGCGTCTCCACGACCCCCCGTCGCCGCCGCCCCGGCCGGAGCGTGCGCTCATCCGCATCAGCCAGCTGATCGGCCGCGACCCGGGCGGGGCCTGGGTCACCGAGCGCGACGGCGAGCTCGTCGGCGCGGCGCTCGCGATCGAGCGCGACGGGCTGTGGGGCCTCTCCCTGCTGGTCGTCGACCCGGAGCACCAGTCGGCCGGCCTCGGCCGCGAGTTGCTCGCCCGCGCGCTCGAGTACGGCGATGGCGGCCGCCGCGGCGCGGTCATCCTCGCCTCGCCGGACGCCCGCGCGCTGCGGGCCTATGCCCGGGCCGGGTTCGCTGCGCACCCGTGCTTCCGCGCCGAAGGCCGGCCGCGCGGGGTCGAGCGGCCCGGGAGGGTGCGCGACGGCGACGCCGGCGACATCCCCGTCACCGATCGCATCGACCTCGGCGTCCGCGGCGCGCCCCACGGCAGTGACATCGACGCTCTGCTGCGCGCCGACTGCCGGCTGCTCGTGATCGACGACCGCGGCTACGCGGTGGTCGGCGGCGGCGCGGTCCGGATCCTGGCGGCGCTCGACGAGGAGGCGGCCGTCGACCTGCTCCGCGCCGCGCTGGCGACCGTGCCCTTCGGCGAGGAGATCGGCGTCGAGTGGATCACCTCGCACCAGGACTGGGCGATCGCCCCCGTGCTCGACGCGGGGCTCTCGCTGACCGTCGACGGCGCGCTGTTCGTGCGCGGCGACGTGGGGCCGTTCCGGCCCTATCTCCCGAGCGGGGCGTACCTGTAGCCGCTACGGTTTTTCCTTCTGACAGTGCGTTGGGTCTCCTGAGGAGGAATCCGTACACATGGCTAAGCAGCTGCGCTCCCTCACCGGCAAGGTGGCCGTCGTCACCGGCGGTGGCCGCGGCATCGGCAAGGCGCTCTCCCACTCGCTCGCCCGCGAGGGCGTGCGCGTCGCGATCGCGGACCTGGACGGCGCCGTCGCCGAGCAGGCGGCCGCCGAGATCGGGGCCGGGGCGATCGGTCTCGCCCTCGACGTGACCGACCGGCCCGCCTTCACGGCCGCGCTCGATGACATCGAGGCCAACCTCGGCCCCATCGACATCATCGTCAACAACGCTGGCATCATGCCGATCGGCCCGTTCGAGGAGGAGTCGGACGCGACCGCGATCCGCCAGCTCGAGCTCAACCTCCACGCGGTGCTCCACGGCTCCAAGGAGGCGATCCGCCGCATGAAGCCGCGCGGCGCCGGCCACATCGTCAACATCGCGTCGATCGCGGGCAAGTTCGGCGCACCGGGCGGCGCGACCTACTCGGCCTGCAAGCACGGTGTCGTGGGCCTCTCGGAGTCCCTGCGCGGCGAGCTCCACGGCACCGGCGTCGAGGTGCACGTCGTGATGCCCGCCTTCGTCAACACCGAGCTCGCGGCCGGCACGGCCGAGCTCAAGGGCGTCAAGCGCTCCTCGCCCGAGGATGTCGGCAACGCGGTCGTCGAGGCGCTTCAGACCGGCCGCTTCGAGGTCTTCGTGCCGAAGTCGCTCAATGGCCTCGTGCGCTCGACCGCGCTCTCGCCGCGGTCGTTCTCGGAGTGGCTCGGCCGCAAGATGGGCGGCCAGGCGCTGCTCCAGGCCGACAAGGGCGCGCGCGCGGCCTACGAGCGGCGCGCGGCGCGCGGCACGCCGGCGGTCGCGCCCGAGGTGGCCGCCGACGGCGAGCCGAAGACACCCGCCGCGGCGTAGCGCGCTAGGTGGAGCCGAGCCAGTCGGCGATGGCCTCGCCGATCATCGGCCCCTGATCCTCCTGCAGGAAGTGCCCCGCCTCGGGGATGGGGCGGGGCGACGGCTGCCCGAGCGCGCGGGCGAACGCCTCCCCGAGCTGCGGCGGCAGCACCGGGTCGTCGGCCGCCCACAGCATCAGCGTCGGGCGCTCGTCCTCACGCAGCGCCTCCAGCACCCGCCTGCCCTCCGCGGCGCCCGGGGCGTCGGGCTGCTGCGGGATCAGGCCGGGAAAGGCGCGCGCGCCCGCCTTCGAGGCGATGCTCGGAAACGGCGCGTCGTAGGCCGCGGCGATCTCGTCGCCGCGGTCGCGGTGGCAGCCGCGGCGCACCAGGAGGCCGATCGGCAGGTCCTCGGTGCGCTCGACGAAGGCCGCGAACGCCTGCCACGCGTCGTTCATCCGCGACGCGCCGGTGAACACGCCGCTGTCGAGGATCACCAGGCGCGCCACGCGCTCGGGGTGCTCGACCGCCAGCCGCAGCCCGATCGGGCCGCCCCAGTCGTGGACGACGAACGTCGCGTCGCGGATGTCGAGGTCCTCGAGCAGCGACGCGCCGACCGCCACGTGGCGGTCGTAGGAGTACCAGTCGCGCTCGATCGGCTTGTCCGAGCGGCCGAAGCCCGCGAGGTCGGGGAGCACGACGCGATGGCCGGCGTCGCGGACCGGCGGCAGGACGTGGCGCCACAGGAAGCCCCAGGTGGGCTCGCCGTGCCACATCACCACCGGCGCGCCGTCCCCCTCGTCGACGTGGGCGAGGCGCAGCCCGTCGACGGTGCGGTAGTGCGGCTCGTAGGGGAAGTCGGGCAGCCCCTCGAGGATCTGGTCCGGCGTGCGAATGGCGTCGGTCATCCCGAGGGTTGTACTCGCTTGAGCAAGGGGAGCAGGGCCTTCCCCTCCGGCGCGGCGGTGACGTGGATGGCGCCGGGCTCGCGCACCCAGGCGATCGCGTCGAGCGTCTGCAGGCGGTCGAGCACGAACTGGAAGGCCTGCGCGTGGGCCTTGGACTGGTAGCGGCGGGCGATGTCGAAGGCCCAGCCGGTGGTGTGGAGGGAGTAGTTGGGGGTCGCCTCGCGGTTGCGGACCAACAGCCGGCGCTGGTAGGCCTCGTCGCGGACGGTGGACGTGACGGTCAGTGGCGCCTGGCCCGAGAGGGCGCGGGTCTGCGCGCCGATGTAGAGCGCGGTCGCGAGCGCCTCCGGGCGCAGGCCCTCATACAGCGACGGCTTTTGCCCCAGGCGCCCCGCCAGCTCGCCCATGCGGCCGTCGCGCCGCAGCCCGGTCACGCGCGGGTTGTCGGGGAAGACCACGAGGTCCTTGGCGTCCCAGGCCTTCTGGAGGCGCGCCGGGGTCGTGAAGCGCGCGGTGGAGCCGGGTGGGTGCAGCACCTCCTCCGCCGAGGCCTTGGCGGTCTGCACGGCCTCCAGTCGCGCCAGCTCGCCCGCGTCCTCGCGCGACAGGCGCATGATCTCGCGCGCCGAGCCGAGCTTCCACAGGTAGTTGGAGGAGTCGTCGCCGAAGGAGGCGAGCTTGCGCTGGGCGGCGGCGTTGCGCTTCGGCGTGGAGTCGAAGTAGACCTGGGTGTAGGAGACGTCCTTGTCGCCAGGCGTGGCGCCGTAGGCGCGCAGGACGCTCTCGAGGTTGCCCATCCCCATGTGGTAGGAGACGAAGGCCATGTCGTCGCGGTGAAAGCGCGCCTTGGCCAGCTTCAGGTAGCGCGCGGTGCCGGCCAGCGCCCGGGCGGGGTCGAAGCGGTGGTCGACCTTACGGCGGGCGGCGCGCAGGCGCTGCGCCTCGAGCAGGCGGCCGCGCAGCAGGGCGCGCCGGATGCGGCGCGTGTAGCCGCGGCTGCGCGGCACGTCCACGTGCATCCCGAGCAGGTTCTGGCCCGTCTCGGCGAGGATCTGCGTGAGCCCGACGGCGCCGTCCGTGCTGCCTGCCATCGCGTCCTCGCGGCCGGCGCTCTCGAGGAACACCAGCGCCTCGAGCTGGTCGGGGGGGACGTTCGCCTCGCCAGCGGCCGCCTCGATCTGCGGCCGCCAGTGCGCCACCCGCTGTGCCGTCGCCCCGGCCCCGCCCGGCGAGCGCGCGTAGAGCGCGTGGGCCGAGCCGGCGGCGGCGCGCTGCTCGAACTCGGCCTTGCGCTTCGGGTCATAGGCGAACGGGTCGGGCAGCGGCGTCGACTCGCGGTCGTTGTGGGCGTTCGGAGGCGTGGGGACGGCGGCCAGGCCTCCGGGCAGCGACCCGTTGTCGCGCTCGACCAGCGCGACGGCGGCCGCGAGCACGAGCACGACTACGGCGATCAGGACGGTGCGGCGGGGACGGCGCACCACCTTCACGCTAGAAGCTGCGCTCCTCCGCTTCGGCGGGCTGGGGCGGGAAGCGCTCCCGCAGCAGCGCGACCAGCTCGCGCGGGCCGTCGACCACGAGATCGGCGCCGAGGCTGAGCGCGTCCGCGCGGGCCCGTCCCATCCACAGCTGGCCTCCGAGCACCACGAGCGGGTGCGGGCTCACCGCGCGCAGCGCCCCGACCGCCTCGGCAGCGCCCGGCAGGCCGCCGGGCGTCGCGGTCGAGAGCGCGACGACGTCGGGGCGCTCGGCCTCGGCCAGCCGCGCGAGGTCCGGGGCCGGGGTCGAGGCGCCGAGGTTGAGCACCTCCCAGCCGTCGCCTTCGAGGAAGTCGGCCACCATCTGGACGCCGAGCGCGTGGCGCTCCTCCGGGCTGCCGGTGACAACCGCGAGGCGCCCGTCCTTCGGCGCCGTGCGCATCCGCGGGCCGAGCATGCCGAGCACGGACTGCGTCACCGCCGTCGCGCTGTGCTCGTCGGCGACCGAGAACTCCCCTCGCGCCCACGAGCGCCCGATCTCATACAGCGCGGGCTGGAGCATCCCGAGGTAGATCTCCGCGACCGGCACCCCGACCGTCAGCGCGCCGTCGACGACCGCGCGGGCGGCGCCCACGTCGCGCGCCATGAGCGCCTCTAGATACGCCCGTCGGTGCTCCTCGACGTCCACCGTGAGTGTCATCCGCCGCGGACAGTAGCCGCCAGCAGCCTGGCGAGCACCCGCCGCAGCTCGGCGACCTCCGCGTCGCCGAGCAACCCCCCGAAGCGCTCCTCGAAGGCGGAGGCGAAGACCGGACTCATGCGCGCGAACGCCGCCGCCCCTTCGCGGGTCAGCTCCGCGCGGACGACACGCCGGTCCTGGGGCGCCACGCGCCGCGCGACCCAGCCGCGCCCTTCGAGCCGGTCGATCAGCCGCGTGGCGCCGCTCCGGCTCACGAGCAGCGCGTCGGCCAGCTGGTACATGCTCAGCCGCCGGCCCGGGGCGATCACGAGCCGGTGCACGGCCTCATGCTCGAGCAGGGTGGTGCCGGCCTCCGCCTCGAGGCGCCGGCTCAGCTCGGCGCGCAGCAGGCCGTCGGCGCGGTGGAGGTCCGACCACGCCGCCAGGCGCTCGATGTCGCGCCGGGTCGGGAGGCTCCCTTCCATCCCTTGATGATGAAAAGGTTGACGGCGGAAAGAGGCCGCGGCCTCAGGAGGCCGGCGAGAGATCGAGGTCGCGCAGGCGGTCGGCGACCTTCGAGCGGCCGCGGTGCAGGCGGCTCATGATCGTGCCGACGGGGACGCCGAGGGCGGAGCTGCCCTCCGCATAGGAGAGCCCGAGCACGTCGATCGCGACGAGCGTCTCACGGTACGGGCTGTCGAGCTGATGGACGGCGTCGAGCACGGTCGCGCCGTCCATCGCCAGCTCGGGCGCCGGCGTCGAGGCCGCCATGTGCTCGCCGACCTCGTCGAGGGCGGCGGGCCGCGGGCGGCGCTGGCGTGTACGCAGCTCGTCGCGCCAGCGGTTGCGGAGCGCGCGCAGGAGGTAGCCCAGCTCATCGCTGCCCGAGAGGAAGCGGGGGCGGGAGAGAACGGCGGCGTAGGTGTCCTGGACGAGGTCCTCTGCGAGGTGGGGATCGCCGCAAAGGGCGCGGGCGGCGGCGTAGAGCCGATCCAGGTGGCCGATCGCCTTGTCTGGGTCGAGGCGTCGTGGCATTCAGTGCGTACGGGGGGAGGGCCAGCATGCTCCCAGGCGTCCCGCACCTCCTCCAGGTAGGTGACAGGCTTCCCCGGGTGCGGGGTGCCCCCGCGGACGGTACGGGCAGCCGTACCGGGACGCAAGCCAGTGGGCCTCCCCTTAACGCTCAACCCGAGATCGGCGGCCGCCGATCACCGCCAGGCGGCCGTTATTTCGAGTGCAGCGTCACGAGAAGACCCACTAGACGAGCGTCACGCGCAGCCCGGCCGCGCGCAGGCGCTCGACCGCGGCCGGGTCGGCGTCCGCGTCGGTGAGCAGCTCCTCGACCGGCTCCAGCCCGGCGATCAGCGCGAACGCGACGTGCCCGAGCTTGGAGCCGTCGGCGACCACGATCGTGCGGCCGGCGCGCGCGATCAGCGCGCGGTCGGTGGCGGCCTCGACCTCGTTCTGCGTGGTCAGGCCGCGTGCGGCGTCGATGCCGTCGACCCCGACGAACGCGAGATCGACGTAGATGGCCTGCAGCGTCGCGTCGGCGAGCGGGCCCACCAGCTCGTAGGAGGCGCTGCGCGCGACGCCGCCGGTGACGATCAGCTTGAGGTTCGCCCGCACCGCGAGCTCGATGGCGATGTTGAGCGCGTTGGTCACCACGGTGAGGTCATGGCGCGCGGCGAGCGCCCGCGCCACCTCGGTCGTCGTGGTCCCGCCGTTGAGCCCGATCGCCATCCCCGGCTCGACGCGCTCGGCCGCCGCCCGTGCGATCCGCTGCTTCTCGCCGCTGCGCCCCGTGCGGTAGCGGACCGGCAGCTCGTGCGCGGTGCCCTGGGCGACGGCGCCGCCGTGCGAGCGCTCGAGCAGGCGCTGCTCGCCGAGCAGCTGCAGGTCGCGGCGCACGGTCGCCTCGCTCACCCCGAGGTCGCCGGCCAGCGCGACGACCGACACCGAGCCGTCGCGGCCCAGCAGCTCGAGAATGCGCCCGAAGCGGTCGGTTCTGGTCACGATGTGGGCACAATATCCGAGCACGACTTGCTTGCTTCTGATCGGTTGGACCGATATACGTGCAGAAATGAGCGTCACTGAGGAAGAGATCCGCACCCAGCCCGCGCTGTGGGAGCGCGCCGCCGAGGTCGCCGCCGGGCTGGAGGGCGTGCTGCCCGAGCCGGGCGAGTCGGCGTGCGTCATCGGCTGCGGGACATCCTGGTTCATGGGCCAGTCCTACGCCGCGCTGCGCGAGGGCTGCGGGCACGGGCGCACCGACGCCTTCGCCGCGTCCGAGATGCCCGCCCGCGAGTACGACGTGGTGCTCGCGCTGTCGCGCTCGGGCACCACCTCCGAGGTCGCGCATGCGCTGATGCGCTCCGACCGCTCGCGCACCGTCGCGGTCACCGCCGTGGCGGACTCGCCGGTCGCGCACGCCGCGGACGACGTCGTCGCGCTCGAGTTCGCCGACGAGCGCTCGGTCGTCCAAACGCGCTTCGCGACCACGGCGCTGAGCCTGCTGCGCGCCCACGAGGGCCTGGACATCGGCCTCGCGGTCGCGGACGCGCAGGAGGCGCTCGACGCTCCGCTGCCGGTCGCGCCGGGCGAGGCCGACCGCTGGGCCTTCCTCGGCCGCGGCTGGGCGATCGGCCTGGCCAGCGAGGCCGCGCTCAAGCTGCGCGAGTCCGCCCAGGTGTGGACTGAGGCCTACCCGGCCTTCGAGTACCGCCACGGCCCGATCAGCATCGCCGGGCCGGGCGCCGCCGTCTGGTTCTTCGGCGCCCCCGACCCCGAGCTGGTCGACAGCGTCCGCGCCCTCGGCGCGCTGGCCGTCGCGCCCGCCCTCGATCCGCTCGCCTCGCTCGTGCTCGCCCAGCGAACGGGGGTCGCGCTCGCCGAGGCCGCCGGGCTGGACCCGGATCGGCCGCGCAACCTGACGCGGTCGGTCGTCCTTTCCCCCATGGAGGTGCCGCGATGACCCGCCTCAATCACCTCGCGGCGCTCGCCGCCGCCGCGCTGCTGGCGCTCGCGGGCTGCGGAGGCGGCGGCGACAGCGGCGCCAAGTCCTCCGGCGGCCCGGTCGAGATCACGATGTGGCACGGCCAGGACGACATCGCCGGCAAGGTCCTGGGCAAGCTCGCCGACGAGTTCAACCGCACCCACTCCGACGTGAAGGTCAAGGCCACGACCGGCGGCGTGGTGGCCGACCAGATGCGCCAGAAGGTGACGACCGCGCTCGCTTCGGGCGCCTATCCCGACGTCGCTTACATCTTCGGCTCCGACCTCGCCAACCTGGCACGCTCCGACAAGGTGCTCGACCTGACCGACGACGTGAAGGCTCCCGGCTTCGGCTGGGACGACTATTACGCCCCCGCCAAGGCGGCGACCACGGTCAACGGCCGCGTGCGGGCGCTCCCGGCGCTGATCGACGACCTCGAGGTCGTCTACAACAAGCAGGTGTTCAAAGCCGCGGGCGTGAGCGAGCCGCCCGCGGGCGGGTGGACGTGGGACCAGTTCACGGCCACCGCCAAGCAGCTCACCGATCGCGGCAAGGGGACGTTCGGCACGGCGTGGCCCGCGGTCGGCGACGAGGACACCGTGTGGCGGACCTGGCCGCTCGTGTGGCAGGCCGGCGGCGAGGTCGTCGACGGCGACGGCAAGGTCGGCTTCGGGGGTGCGCCCGGCGAGCAGGCCTTCGGCGTCGTCGACCGGCTGGCCCAGGACGGCTCGGTCTACGTCGACACCAAGCCCGACTCCGACCAGACCTACCAGCTCTTCAACAACGACAAGATCGGGATGGTGGTCACGGGCCCGTGGCAGCTGCCCGACTTCATCGGGGCGAAGACCGACTTCGGCGTCGTGCCGCTGCCGACCTTCGGTGGCGAGCCGCTCACCATCTCCGCGCCCGACACCTGGACCATCTTCGACAACGGCAAGGCGCGGTCCAAGGCC
Source organism: Solirubrobacteraceae bacterium (assembly GCA_039934455.1). GTDB lineage: Bacteria > Actinomycetota > Thermoleophilia > Solirubrobacterales > Solirubrobacteraceae > DASQFQ01. The sequence goes on along the minus strand of JBDTMF010000020.1, from coordinate 22,315 downwards.
GCCGTCGAGTTCATCCAGTGGCTCAACTCGCCCAAGCAGGACGCGCGCTGGGTCACGCAGGCGGGCTCGCTGCCGCTGCGCAAGGGCACGGCCGAGCAGCCTGCGTGGAAGGCCTACCAGGAGAAGACGCCGGGCATGGCGGTATTCGTGGCCGGGCTCACCGGCGCGCGCACCAAGCCCACGATCCCCGCCTACCCGCAGGTCTCCGAGGCGGTCGGGCAGTCGCTCGTGGCGGTGCTGCTCAAGCGCTCCTCGCCGCAGGACGCGCTGAAGCAGGCGGTCCACGCGAGCGAGGGAGTCCTCGCCGGCGGGGGCTGAGCGGCGGGTGGCCATCGCCGTCGAGCGGGCGCCCTCCCGCACCCAGCGGGTCTTCGGCGAGACGCCGACCGCGTGGCTGTGGGTCGCGCCCGCGGTCGTGATCATCCTCGGGCTCAGCCTCCTGCCGATGGGGTGGGCGCTGCTGCTGAGCTTCCAGCACAACGACCTCGTCACGCCGAGCACGTGGGTCGGCCTGGACAACTACCGGCGGCTGCTCGACGACGCGACCTTCCGCGGCGCGGTCGCGCACACGCTCGTCTACACCGCGGTGTTCGTCCCGCTCAGCGTGGCGGGCGGGCTCGGAATCGCGTTGATGCTCGATCGCCGCGTGCGGTTCGTGGGCCTCTACCGGACGCTCGTCTTCGTGCCCTACATCATGTCCGCGACCGCGCAGGGCGTGCTGTTCTCGTTCGTGTTCGACTCGCAGTTCGGGGTCGCGAACGCGCTGCTCGACCGGGTGGGGATCGCGCCCCAGGGCTTCCTCCAGGACCCCGGCCAGGCACTGTGGGTGATCATCCTCATCGGCCTCTGGAGCGGCATCGGCTTCAGCGTCGTCGTCTACCTGGCGGCACTGCAGGACATCCCGCGCGAGCTGGTGGAGGCGGCGTCGATCGACGGCGCGCGGCGCTGGGGCGTCTTCCGCCACGTCGTGCTGCCCGGGCTCAGCCCGGTCACGGTCTTCCTGCTCGTGTGGCAGGCGTTCCAGGCGCTGCAGCTGTTCGACATCGTCTACGTGACGACGCGCGCGGCGGGCCGTTGCAGTCGACCACCGTCGTCGTCCTCTACGTCTGGCAGCAGGCGTTCCAGTTCTTCAAGGCCGGCTACGGCGCCGCCGCCGCCTATGTGCTCGCCTTCGGCCTGCTCGTGGTCGCGCTCGTCTGGGGCGTCTATCAGCGGCGGCGTGAGGCGCGCTTCGGATGAGGGAGCGGCGGATCGACCCGTGGCACCTCGTGCTCGCGCCGATGGCGCTGATCTTCGCCCTGCCGCTGCTGTGGCTGCTCGTCTCGTCGTTCATGACCAACGCGCAGATCAACCGGTTCCCGCCCACGATCATCCCGGACTCACTGCATCTCGACGGCTACCGCTATGTGTTCCGCACCGGAGCCTTCGGACGCTGGTTCCTCAACTCCTCCGTCGTGGCGGGCGTGACGGTGGTCTCGAACCTCGTGTTCTGCTCCTTCGCCGGCTATGCGTTCGCGCGCATGCGCTTCCGGGGCTCGCGGACCCTGCTCGCGCTGATGCTGGCGACGCTCGTGATCCCGTTCCAGCTCACGATGATCCCGACCTTCCTGCTCATGAAGTGGCTCGGGCTGATCGACAACCTCGGCGCGCTGATCCTGCCCTCGCTGGTCACGCCGTTCGGCGTCTTCCTGCTGCGCCAGTTCTTCGTGACGCTGCCGCGCGAGGTCGAGGAGGCGGCGTGGATCGACGGCTGCTCGCGCCTGGCCACCCTGGTCAAGATCGTCCTCCCGCTCGCGCGCCCGGCGCTGAGCACGGTGGCGGTCCTGACCTTCCTGGTGGTGTGGAACGACCTCACCTGGCCGTTGATCGCGATCAACTCGGAGTCGAACTACACGCTGCAGCTGGGGCTCGCGACCTACTCGGGCGCCCACCGCACGCAGTGGGCTGCGGTGATGGCGGGCAACCTGCTGGTCACGCTGCCGGTGGTCATCGCCTTCCTGCTCGCGCAGAAGACGTTCATCCGCTCGCTGACCTCGAGCGCGGTGAAGGGATGAGCGCGCCGGTCTCGCTCGAGCGGGTCTCGAAGGTCTACGACGGCGCGGTGCGCGCGGTCGACGACGTCTCGCTGTCGGTCGAGGCGGGCGAGTTCGTCGTGCTCGTGGGCCCCTCGGGCTGCGGCAAGTCGACGTTGCTGCGCATGATCGCGGGGCTGGAGAAGGTGACGGCGGGGACCGTGCGGATCGGCGCGCGCGACGTCACGACCGTGCCGCCGCCGGACCGCGACATCGCGATGGTCTTCCAGAACTACGCGCTGTACCCCCACAAGACCGTAGGGGAGAACCTCGCGTTCGGCCTGCGCCAGCGCAAGACCCCGCGCGACGAGGTCGAGCGTCGGGTGCGCGAGATGGCGGCGATGCTGGGGCTGGAGGAGCTGATGGGCCGGCGCCCCGCGCAGCTCTCGGGCGGCCAGCGCCAGCGCGTCGCGATGGGCCGCGCGCTCGTGCGCGAGCCGCAGGTGTTCCTGCTCGACGAGCCGCTCTCCAACCTTGACGCGAAGCTGCGCACGACGATGCGCGGGGAGCTCGCGCGGCTGCACGAACGGCTCGGGATCACCACGGTCTACGTCACCCACAACCAGGTCGAGGCGATGACCCTCGGGCAGCGCGTGGCGGTGCTGCGCGACGGCGTGCTGCAGCAGTTCGGCGATCCGCAGGAGCTCTTCCACCGGCCCGTCAACCTGTTCGTCGGCGCCTTCATCGGCTCCCCGACCATGAACCTCGTGGGCGCGCGCTGCGACGGCGAGCGGGTCGCGTTCGCCGGCTCCACGCTGCCGCTGCCGGCGGACCTGGCGGGCACGCGCGGCGACGTCGTGCTCGGGCTGCGCCCGGGGGCGTTCGAGCTCGCGGGCCCGTGGACCGACCCGGAGCTCCCGCGCATGGAGGTCGAGGCGGAGGTGGTGGAGGCGCTCGGCGACGAGGCGCTCGTGTCGTTCCGCGTCGACGCGCCGGCGGTCGAGGTCGAGGAGGTGCGCACGGACGAGGGGCGCCTGCTGGCCGACGACCTTGCGACGCGGTTCATCGCCAGGGTGCACGGACGCGTCGACGTCCGCACCGGCGAGCGGCTGACGCTGGCCGTCGACCATCGCGAGCTGCACCTGTTCGACCCGGCCGGCGGTCAGGCCCTGCGGGCCGCGGTCAGCGCCGGCGCCGAGCGCGGCGAGGAACCCGCCGAGCGCGCGCGGCGTTGAGCGCCTTGCCGCCGGCGGCGGCGAGCACGCGCTCGGGGCGGTGGATCTCGCCGGGTTGCAGCGCGCCCTCCACGCGTAGGTGCGGTCGATCGACGGCGAGGCGGCGACGAAGGCGATCACCGGCGGAAGGATCGCGCCTCGGCCAGCGTCGGCTGCCCCGCGGTCCCTCCCGCCGCCCGCGTGCTCAGCGCGCCGCACGCGCAGCCGAGCGCGAGCGCGTCCGCCAGACCCTCGCCGGCCAGCCGGGCCGCGAAGAAGCCCGCGTCGAAGGAGTCGCCCGCGCCGGTGGCATCGACGGGATCGACCTGCGGCGCGCGTGCCCGGACGAGCCCGCCGCCGCCGGCGGCCAGCGCGCCTTCGGCCCCGAGCTTCACGACCACGAGGGGTCCGCTCGCCGCCAGGCTCCGGGCGGCCGCCTCCACGTCGCCGCCGCCGCCCGTCAGGCGCCGCGCCTCCTGCGCGTTGGGCAGCAGCACGTCGAAGCCCTCCCACGCCAGCTCCCAGCGCTCGTGCGGGTCCCAGCCCGGGTCGAGCGAGGTCGTCCCCGTCGCGCGCGAGGCGATCGCGGCGAGGTCGAGCCCGGGCTGGAGGAACGGCGAGGCGACGTGGACGTGGCGCGCCTCGGCGAGCATCGAGGCGGGCACGTCTTCCGCCCGCAGGCTCGCGAGCGCGCCGAGCGCGGTGAGCACCGCGCGGTCGTCGGCGCGCGCGAGGCCGACGCTCACCCCGGTCGGCTGTGTCACCGTCCGGACGGCGCGCACGTCGACGCCTTCGAGCGCGTCGAGCATCGCGCGGCCGAGCGCGTCGTCGCCCACGCAGCCCGCCATCGCCACCCGCAGTCCGAGCCGAGCCGCGCCCGCCGCCACGATCGCCCCCGAGCCGCCGAGCACGAGCTCCGCGTGGTCGACGAGCTGCTCGCGCTGGCCGAAGGCCGGCACGAGGTCGCCCCCGCGCAGGACGATGTCCGCGTTGACGTCCCCGACGACGAGGAGGTCGAGCCCGCTCACGCCAGCCGCGGCAGCGCGTCCCCGTGCGCCTCGATCAGCTCGTCGCAGATCGTCCGGATCGTGTCGAGGTCGAGCGAGCCCGAGGCGTTCGGGTCGAGCATCGCCGCGTGGTAGACGTGGTCGCGCCGGCCCTCGAGCGCCGCGCGGACGGTCAGCTCGACGACGTTGAGGAACGTGCGGTTCAGCGCCGCGCACTGCGCGGGCAGGGCGCCGACGCGGGTCGGCTGCACCCCGGTGCGGTCCACGACGCACGGCACCTCGACGCACGCGCCCGCGGGCAGGTTGTCGATCAGGCCCTCGTTGATCACGTTGCCGTAGATCACCTGCGGCTGCCCGGTGGTCATCGCGTGCACGATCAGCGGCGCGTATTCGAGGCTGCGCTCGATCTCGAAGCCCTCCCCGTCGCGCAGGCTCGCCTTGATCTCCTCGTAGAGCACGAGGTTCTCCTCGCTGCGGCGGACGTACTCGTCGACCGGGATGCGGAAGCGCTCGAGCGCCGCGTCGTCGCGCATCAGCCAGGGCAGGTACTCGGCGGAGTGCTCGCTCGACTCGGTCGGGAAGTAGCCGAAGCGCCGGTAGAGCTCGACGCGGACCTTGCGGCGCAGCTCGGGATCGGCCTCGATCGCCGCGTCCAGGCGCGGGTAGAGGTCCTCGCCGTCGCGCTCGAAGCGCAGGATGAACGACTGGTGGTTGACGCCCGCCCCGAGGAAGGTGATCTCCTCGAAGGGCACGCCGACGTACTCGGCGAGCTGGCGCGTCGTGTGCTGGATCGAGTGGCAGAGCCCGACGACCTTGGTGTGGGGCGAGCCGTGCGCGTAGGCCTGGCAGAGCATCGCCATCGGGTTCGTGTAGTTGAGCAGCCACGCGTCGGGGCACAGCTCGGCCATGTCGCGCCCGATGCCGAGCATCACCGGGATCGTGCGCAGCGCGCGGAAGATCCCGCCGATCCCGAGCGTGTCGGCGATCGTCTGGCGCAGGCCGTGGCGCGCCGGGATCTCGAAGTCGAGCAGCGTCGCGGCGTGGCCGCCGACCTGGATCATGTTGAACGCGAAGTCCGCCCCGGTGAGCGCGGCGCGGCGGTCGAGGTGGGTCGAGAAGGTCGGCTCCGCCCCGAGCTGGTCCGCGGTCCAGTGCGCCATCGCCTCCGCGGTGGCGAGCCGCTCCGGGTCGATGTCGTGCAGCGCGATGTCCGCCCGCGCGAGCTCGGGGAACGACAGCAGGTCGCCGAGCAGGTCGCGCGTGAACTCGATGCTGCCGGCGCCGATGAACGCGATGCGGGTCATCGATCTGAAGCATCGCACATCTGCGCGACTCTGCTCGTTTTGACGCAAGTCGCGCACAAGTGCGCAGGATGTCAGCGCGAGCCGAGCTCGTCCCTGGCCACGGCGCCGGACCGCAGCGCCGCCTCGGCGAGCGCGGCGCGCTTGCGGTTCTGGGGCAGGTCGCTGAGCGAGAACTTGGCGAAGAGGACGCGGAGCTGGGTCTTCACGGCCGCCGTGCTCAGGAACAGCTCGTCGGCGATCTCCTGGTTCGTCGCGGGCGCGGCGTACGCCCCGCCGGCGTGGATCGGCCGGCAGAGGGCGGTCAGCACCCGCTTCTGCGTGCGCGAGAGCTCGGCGTCGAACGCCACCTCGTCGCCGCGGCTGGTCTCGGCCTCCTGGTCGACGGCCGGCTCGAAGAACGAGATGCTCGTGTCGCCCACCTGGATGACGTCGCCGGCGCTCAGTCGGCAGCGCCCGCTGACCCGGCTGCTGTTCACGAACGTCCCGTTCCTCGAGAGGCCGTCGTCGGCCACCGTCCACGACGGGCCGATGCGCTCGAGCGTGGCGTGCAGCCGCGAAACCCTGCTGTCCCATTCCACCCGGATGGCAGCGGCCGCATCGCGCCCGACCGACACGGCGCCCGCCGTCGGATCGAGCTCGATCAGCCGCTGCGCGCCGTCCGCGTCCCGCAGGGCCAGGAACGCGTTGCCCGCCCGGTCGGCGTCGATCCGCGCCTTGAGCTCGGCCGGCGTCGACTGGTGCAACGGCTGCGCGTTCCCGGAGATGCCCGCAGTCTTGCCGAAGCGGCTAGCCCGGGTAGCAGGTTCCCCCGTCGATCCCCCACGCGCCGGCGCATCCGGCCCCGTCAGGCGTGATGGGGTCGATGTACCGACCCGCGGACCAGATGAAGTCCACCGCGCCCGCGATGCTCGTGCTGCTGCCGGTCTGCGCCTGGGGCGGCACGGCCACCCAGACCGACCAGTCGCAGCGGGCGACGGAGCTGAGCGTCCCGTCGCTGCCGAAGGCGCCGGCCGCGTCGACCGCCGTGTCCCCGTCGTCGGAGTAGGTGAGCAGCCGCACCGCGCCGGTGTCGTAGGTCCAGTAGGCGGCGGCCATGCCGCCGGACGTGACGAAGTGCGTCTGCCCCAGCCCGGGGTTGAGGTGGCAGACGTTCGCGACCGTCACCGGGGTCTCCGTCACCGTGGGCGGGGGCGTCTGTGCGGCGGGCGCCGGCGGCGTGACAGGCGCCGACGGCGCCCTCGGGGCGGCGTGGCGGTGGTGCCGATGGTGCCGATGGTGCCGATGGTGGCGGTGGTGCTTCCTATGGTGGCGGTGCGCTGCGCTCGCGGGGCCTGCGAAGGCCAGGATCGACACCAGAGCGAGGATGCTGACGACGACGAGCCTGGACTGCATGGCGACCTCCTGGGGGCACGGGGTTCCGATGTCGCCAATATGGCTCCGGGCCGGCGCGCCGGAAAGCCACCCAAGGTGTCGCATCTCGCTACCGGGGGGAGCCGGGGCTTTAACGACGAAACCCACGCTGGTGCGTGGATTTCGGGCCGATGGAGCTAGGGGGACTCGAACCCCCGACCTCCTGGGTGCGATCCAGGCGCTCTCCCAACTGAGCTATAGCCCCGGGTCTGGACGATCGTTGCTAACGCACGACCGCCGCGACGCCGATTGTAGCCGTGGCACGGCTAGCCTGGCCGGTCGCCTGGTCCCCGAATGAGCTTTCGCAACCGACTCACCATCTTCTTCATCGTGTTGGTCATCCTGCCGATGGTCGTGGTCGCAACGGTCGGGTTCGTGCTGGCGGCCGCTTCCGAGCAGGGGAAGATCGACGCGCGGTTGTCGGCTTCCCGGCGCTCCGCCTCCGGGTTGTTCCGCGAGTTCCAGGACAGGGCGGAGCTGGCGGCGCGCGACATCGGCCAGGACGCGGAGCTGTCTGCGGCGATCGCGGGCGATAAACGCGGGCAGATCCAGGCGCAGCTCGACACGCTCGCGGCCAAGAGCCGCGCGGTACGCAGCGTCCTGAGCCTCGACGGCACCGGCCGCTTCGAGACGGGACGCGGTGATGCCCTTGCGCCCGCCCGCACGCGCCTGATCGACGCCAAGGGCGCGACCGCCGGGATGCTCACGATCTCGGTCATCTCGGCCAAGGACTACGCGCGGCTCGTCGAGCGGGTGACCGCGACCGAGGTCGTGATCGCCTCGGGCGGCCAGATGATCTCCTCGACCCTGCCCGACGCCGGCGCGGAGCGGCTCCCTTCGCGCGGCGAGGTCGAGATCGCCGGCCAGAAACGGCGGCTGGTGGGGTTCGACGGCCCGGCTTTCGACGGTGGCCGCCTCACCGTGCGGCTCCTCTCCGCCGCCGAGGGTGGCGGGCTGAGCAAGTCGGCGGTCGAGGTGCTCGCGATCCTGATCGCCGCCCTGATCGCCGCGTTCGCGTTCGCGATCACCGTCTCGCGCTCGCTGCAGTCGCAGATCCAGCGGCTGCTGCAGGCCGCGCGCCAGATGGCGCAAGGCGACTTCGGCGTCGAGGTGCCGACCGAGGGCAGCGACGAGTTCGCGGCGCTCGGCATCCAGTTCAACGAGATGGCGCGCCAGCTCGAGGGGCGGCTCGAGGAGCTCCAGCTCGAGCGCCGGCGCCTGCGCGAGGCGATCCAGCGTGTCGGCCAGTCGTTCGGCAAGACGCTCGAGCGCGGTGCCCTGCTCGAGATCGCCGTCCAGACCGCCGTCGACGGCGTCGGCGCCCACGCGGGCCGCGCCGCGCTGCGAACCGAGTCGCACGGGCGCTTCGAGGAGGTCGCCGGCGAGGGGGACGTGAACCGCTACCGCGACGTCATCGGCGCCGCCGAGGCGGCCGCGCTCGACGCCGGGACCACCGTCGAGACGGAGCTCGGCGACGCCCACGCGCTCTCGCACCCACTGCGCGCCCAGGACACGGGCCGGATCCTCGGCATGCTGTCGGTCGCCCGCGTCGAAGAGAAGTTCACCCCCGGGGAGCGCGAGCTGTTCGGCTACCTCGCGGGCCAGGCCGGCGTCTCGATCGAGAACGCGGACCTGCACGACACGGTCAAGCGCCAGGCGGTCACCGACGAGCTGACGGGCCTGTTCAACCACCGCCGCTTCCAGGAGGTCATCGCCAACGAGGTCGAGCGCACCAAGCGCGGCGGCCCGGGGATGGGCCTGATCATGCTCGACATCGACAACTTCAAGCGCGTCAACGACACCTACGGCCACATGCAGGGCGACCTCGTGCTGCGCGAGGTCGCGGCGGTCCTGCGCGAGAACTCGCGCGAGATCGACGAGCCGGCCCGCTACGGCGGCGAGGAGATCGCGCTCGCGCTGCCGGGCACCGACCTCGACGGCGCGTTCCTGTTCGCCGAGCGCGTGCGCCGCAGCATCGAGTCGCTCGACCTGCCGCTGATCGACGGCGAGGGGTCGCTGCGGGTGACCGCCTCGTTCGGCGCCGCGGCGCTGCCGCCGGACCAGGAGAAGGCCGACAAGGACACGCTCGTCGCCGCCGCCGACGCCGCGCTGTACCGCGCGAAACGATCCGGGAAGAACCGCACCGTCAGAGCGGAGTAGGCTTTAAAGCAGCAGATGGGATTGCTCGACGACGCCATCAAAGAGCACCTCGAGCTCAAGCGGAAGCGGGGTGCCGACGCCGAGGAGGTCTCCCGCCTGGAGCAGGAGGCGCTCGGCCCGCCGCAGCGTGGCGAGTTCGCCGGCGCGACCGCCCCTGCCGAGGCCGCGGAGGTCGCCGACGCACCGCTCCCGTCGCCGCCGGCGGAGGAGGCGGTTGCGCCTGAGCCGGCGCCTGTCGAGCCCGCCATCCCCGAGCCGGCGCCAGAGCCCGAGCCGGAGCCGGAGCCGACTGATCGCGCCGCGGCGCCCTGGCTCGAGGACGAGGAGCCGCCCGAGGAGCCGGAGGAGCTCCCCGAGGGCGAGCCCGTGATCCTCGACCAGCCGACGATCGAGTACGCGGCGCCGGGCGAGCCGGGCGAGGCGTCAGCCGGTGACGAGGCCCCTGGCCGAGGCACTGACGGCGAGGACGTGCTCGAGGAGACCCCGGACTTCCTGCAGGAGACGCCGGAGCACGACCGGCTGTGGTTCGAGCAGAAGCCGCCGCGCGACTTCGACCTCGACCGGTAGCCCAGCACCGCTCCACCCTGCTCGACGTCTTCACCGACCGCGTGCGCATGGGTGGGGACGCCGTGATCCTGGCCGAGGGAATCGTCCATCTGGACGGGTGACCGATTCCAGGGCATCGTTCTGTTGCAGCGCCCCGGAGCTGCCGAAGAGAGGATCACGCCGACCGAGCCACCTTGGACGGGACGGTCTCGGCGGCAGCCTCGAACTCCCGGACGAGGCACCACTTGTCGGACAACCAGCGACGGTATCCCTCCTGCCCCGGGGTGATTCATCGCTTGTCCGGCAAAGAGCACGCTCAGGGTCGCGCGGCCTAGGCCGCGCGGCCCGGGGTGCGCTCTATCTGATGTAGCCGCGCGTTCGCGCCGCGTCGACGACGCGCTCGATGCCCGTCTGGTAGGCCGCGACCCGCAGCGGGACCTGCTCCTCCTGCGCGCGCGCCGAGACCTCGCGGTAGGTGCGGCGCATGATCGCGCCGAGCTTGTCGTTGACCTCGCGCTCGTCCCAGCGGAAGTGCTGGAGGTTCTGGACCCACTCGAAGTAGGAGACGACGACGCCGCCGGAGTTGGCCATCACGTCGGGGATGACGTGGACGCCGTTGCCGGTGAGGATCGCGTCGGCCTCCGGCGTCGTCGGCGAGTTCGCGCCCTCGAGCAGGACCTTGGTGTTCAGCGTGCCGGCGTTGCCCGCGTTGATCATGCCCCCGAGCGCCGCGGGGACGAAGACCTCGCACTCGAGCGCGAGCAGCTCCTCCGCGCTGATCGCCGCGACGCCCTCGCCCTCGAACTCCGTCACCGCCCCGCCGGCGCGAACGTGGGCCTGCAGCGCCTCGGCGTCGAGGCCGTCCTCCGCGTGGATGGCGCCGGCGGTGGCGGACGCGCCGATGATCGTGCAGCCGAGCTGGGCCATGATCCGCGCCACCCACGAGCCGACGTTGCCGAAGCCCTGGACGACGACCCGCGTGTCTGAGGGCTGGAGCCCGAGCGCCGGTGCCGCCTCGCGGAACATGTAGACGAGCCCGCGCCCGGTCGCCGCCTCGCGGCCGAGCGAGCCCTCGAGTGAGATCGGCTTGCCGGTTACGATCGCCGGCGTGTGGCCGTGGAGCTTGCCGTACTCGTCCATCATCCAGGCCATCGTCTGCGCGTTGGTGCCGACGTCCGGCGCCGGGATGTCGCGCTGCGGCCCGAGCACCTTCTCGATCTTGTCGATGAAGGAGCGGGTGATCTGCTGCAGCTCCGCCTCGTCCACGGTGTGCGGATCGACGTCGACGCCGCCCTTCGCCCCGCCGAACGGGATGTTCGCCACCGCCGTCTTCCAGGTCATCAGCGTGGCCAGCGCGCGCACCTCGTCGAGGTCGACCTCGGGGTGGTAGCGGATGCCGCCCTTGTAGGGCCCGCGCGCGCCGTTGTGCTGGACGCGGAAGCCGGAGAAGACGTGGATCCTCCCGTCGCCCAGCGTGACGGGGATCTGCACCTTCACCTCGCGGTAGGAGGAGCGCATGACGGCCCGGAGGTCGTCGCGCAGTTCCATCCGATCGGCCGCGAGGTCGAACCAGTGGTTGACGATGTCGGAGTTCGAGACCTCGGGCGCGGACATGGAGCCAACTATCCTGCAAGCCCGCCCGGGGGCGTAGTGATAACGGGAGCACGCGGCCTTTGCAAGGCTGAGGTAGGGGTTCGATTCCCCTCGCCTCCATGGCGGGCGGCGACCGCCGATGCGGTCGCGGCGTTGATCTCGACGGTGTCGCGCACGTCCTCCGCGTAGCCGCCGGCCAGCACGACGCCGACGGCCGCGCCCGCCGCGCGCAGGCGGTCGAGGACGAGCGCGTCGCGGGCGCGCAGCCCGGCCTTGGTGAGCGAGAGGCGGCCGAGGCGGTCGCCCTCCCACGGGTCCGCGCCGGCGAGGTAGAACGCGATCTCGGGCGCGCGGCGGTCGAGCGCCGCGTCGAGCGCGTGGTCGAGCGCCTCGAGGTAATCGGCGTCGCCGGTGCCGGTCGGCAGGTCGACGTCGAGGTCGGACGGGATGCGCTGGAACGGGTAGTTGCGCGCGCCGTGGAGCGAGAGCGTGAACGTGTGCGGGTCGGGCCCGAGCAGGTCGGCGGTGCCGTCGCCCTGGTGGACGTCGCAGTCGACCACCAGCGCGCGCGCCACGACCTCATCCGCCCGCAGCCGGGCCAGCGCGCAGGCGACGTCGTTGAAGAGGCAGTAGCCGCGGGCGAACGCACGGCCCGCGTGGTGGGTGCCGCCGCCGAGGTTCATCGCAACGCCGTGCTCCAGCGCGTGGCGCGCCGCCTCCAGCGTGCCCGCGACGGAGCGGCGGGCGCGCTCGACCAGCTCGGGCGACCACGGCAGGCCGAGCCCGCGCTGCTCGCGTACGCTCAGCTCGCCGTCGCGGATGCGGCGCAGCAGCTCACCGTCGTGCACGCGCGCCAGCAGCGCCCAACCGACGGGCTCGGCCTCGTGGATCTGCTCCGGCGTCGCGAGCCCGAGCTCGACCACTCGGCGGCGCAGCAGCGGGTACTTGGCGAGCGGGAAGCGGTGGCGCGGCGGCAGCGGGAAGCGCACGCGGTCGTGAGTCCAGAGCTCCACGGTGCTAGGAATGCTCGCATGGCCCTCCCTCCCCCCTCGTATGGCTCGACCATCCTCATCACCGGCGCGTCCTCCGGCATCGGCGCGGACCTCGCGCGCCAGCTCGCCGAGCGCGGCTACAACGTCACGCTGACCGCCCGCCGCCGCGAGCGGCTCGAGGAGCTCGCCGACGAGCTGCGCGAGGCCCATGACGTCCACGTCGACGTCGAGACCTGCGACCTCGGCGGCCACGCCGCGCGCAGGAAGCTCGCCGCCAAGCTGCTCGCGGGCGAGCGCGAGGTCGTCGGACTCTGCAACAACGCGGGCTTCGGCAACCTCGGCCGCTTCCTCGCACAGGACCTCGAGAGGGAGGTCGACGTCGTGCGCCTCAACGTCGAGGCGGTGCTCGAGCTGACCGGCGCGTTCCTGCCGCGGATGGTCGAGCAGGGATCCGGCGCGATCCTCAATGTCGCCTCGACGGCGGCCTTCCAGCCGCTCCCAGGGTTCGCCACCTACGCGGCGAGCAAGGCCTTCGTCCACTCCTTCTCCGAGGCCGTCCACTCTGAGCTGTCGGGCTCCGGCGTGTCGGTCACCTCGCTGTGCCCCGGCTTCACCAGGACGGAGTTCGAGGAGGCCGCGGGCGCCGAGGACGCCGCGGCGAAGCTCCCGGGCTTCACCTGGATGGAGTCCGCGGACGTCGCGCGCCAGGCGATCGACGGCATGCTCGCGGGCAAGCGCACCGTCGTGCCGGGCGTGATCAACAAGGTCGTCTCGACCAGCGGCCGCTACACGCCGCGCACGGTGCTGCTGCCGCTGATCGACCGCGTCTCGAAGCCCGGCTAGGCGGCGGTCTTCGCTCGCGCGGCGACGAGCAGCTCCCCGGCTACGCGGTCGGCGGCGTCCGCGACGCCGCCCAGCAGCCGCCGTGAGAGCTGGGCGCGCCGGAAGTACAGCGGCGCGTCGTGCTCCCACGTCGCGCCGGTGCCGCCGTGGACGGAGATCTGGGCCTTCGCGGCGTGGTCGAGCGCGTGCCCGGCCGTGAGCCGGAACGCCGACGCGGCGACCGGGAACTCCTCCGGCTTGTCCTGGCCCGCCCAGCCCGTGTAGTACATGAGCGAGCGCGAGTTCTCGCTGCGCCGCAGGATCTCCACGAGGTCGTGCTTGACCGCCTGGTAGGAGCCGATCGCGCGCCCGAACGTGAAGCGCTCCTTGGCGTACTGGACCGAGACCTCGAGCGCGACCTCGACCGCGCCGAGCGACTCCGCCGCCAGGAAGGCCTGAGCGACGTACCAGGCCGCCTCCGCGTCCCCGTCGCCGAGGTCGAGCGGCGTACCCGCGGCGCCGTCGAAGCGGACGTGGCCGATCGAGCGGGTGGGGTCGTAGCTCTCGGCAGCCTCGACGGTGGCGTCGGCGGCCCGCACGAGCGCCGCGAGGCCGCCCGCGCCGACGACCACGAACAGGTCCGCGCCGGGCGCGTCGGGCACCCAGGCGACCTCGCCCGTCACGCTGCCGTCCTCGCCGACCGCGGGCGCGCTCGCGCGCTGCGAGCCCAGGCGCGGATCGGCGGTCCACTCGTCCTCGATGTCGCTCGGCGGGCGCGCGGGGACGTAGGCCGCCCGCTGCTCGCCGCGCGCGAGGCCCTCGAGCGCGTCCGCGAGGCCGTCGCCGCCGCGCTCGAGCAGGAACGTGGCGGGCAGGTGGCCGAGCAGGCCGACGCCCGCGAGCACGCGCCCGAGCTCGGCGAAGACCAGCATCCCCTCCATCACGAACAGCCCGGCGCCGCCGTGCTCCTCGGAGACCAGCAGGCCGGTCCAGCCGGCCTCCTGCGCGGTGGGCCAGAGGTCGGGCAGCTCGCCGCCGTCGAGCGCCTCGCGCGCCGCCTCGACGGTCTTGAAGCGCGACAGCGCGCCACGTGCGGCCTCCTTGAGGAACTCCTGCTCGTCGGTCAGCGCGAAGTTCATGACGCCGTCCCGGCTGCCTGGCGCTCCTTGGCGCGCAGCTCGGAGAACGGGACGCCCTTGTCGAGCCGTGGCTCCGGCGGCAGGCCGAGCACGCGCTCGCCGACCATGTTGCGCAGGATCTCCTCGGTCCCGCCCGCGGACTTGAGGCCCGGCAGGTCGGAGACGAGCTCGCCCCAGTTGGCGTCGCTGAGGCCGTCTGGGCCGAGCACGTCCACGAGCAGCTCGCCGGCGGCGATCGCGGCCTTGATCGTCGTGACCTTCGCCAGCGCGCCCTCCGGGCCGGGGATGCCGCCGCGCTGGAGCGTCGTGAGCATCCGGTAGCCGGTGAAGCGCAGGGCGAGGAAGTCGGCGGCGATCTCGCCGTAGCGGTGGCGCACCTCGCGGTCGCGCGTGGAGGGCTCGTCGGCGAGCAGCGCCTCCGCGAAGCGGTCCGCGCGCCAGCCGAAGCCCTCGCCGCCGAGGCCGATCGCGACGCGCTCGAACATCAGCGTCGTCATGCCGACGCCCCAGCCGCCGTTGACCGGCCCGACCTCGGAGCCCGCGTCGAGCGCGACGTCGTCGAAGAAGACCTCGTTGAAGTGCGCCTCGCCCGAGATCTGGCGCAGCGGGCGGATCGTCACGCCGGGTGCGTCCATCGGGACGATGAACATGGTCAGGCCCTTGTGCTTGGGCACGTCGGCGTCCGTGCGCGCGAGCAGCAGCCCGTAGGCGGCGTGCTGGGCGTTCGTCGTCCACACCTTCTGGCCCGTGAGCCGCCACGTGCCGTCGTCGGCCTGCTTGGCGCGGGTCTGGATCGCGGCGAGGTCCGAGCCCGCGGCGGGCTCGGAGAAGAGCTGGCACCACACCTCGTCGGCGTTGAGCATCGCGCCGAGGTGGCGCTGCTTCTGCTCCTCGTTGCCGTGCGCGATCAGCGTCGGGCCGAGCATGCCGACGCCGATGACGTCGAAGATGCCGGGCACGCCCGCGCGGCCGATCTCCTGGTTGACGACGACCTGGTTGAGCGGGCCGAGGCCCTGGCCGCCGTAGTCGGCCGGCCACACGACGGCCGCAAGGCCGCCCTCGGCGAGCTTGCGCTGCCACTCGCGCCGGGCGGCGATGTGCTCGTGCTCGTCGAGGCCGGAGTCCTCGGCGCGCATGGTCGGCGCCTCCGCCTTGTGTTCGTCGAGCCAGGCACGGACCTTGGTCCGGTACTCGGCCAGCTCGGGCGTGTCATTCAGGTCCAAGGATTCTGCCTCCGGTCGTCCGAACGCGAGTGTTCAGAGGAGGGACGGTACAACCTCCTGGATGCCGCTCCTCGCCACGACATGAACCTCGAGCCGTTCGTCGCCGCCCACCTGCCCGCCGCACCCGCGCGGGTGCTCGAGGTCGGCTGCGGCCATGGCGCGCTCGCCTCTGCGATGGCCCGGCTCGGGCACGACGTGCTCGCGATCGACCCCCGCGCGCCGGAGGGCGACCTGTTCCGGCGCGTGCCGCTCGAGGACCTCGACGACTCGGGCCCGTTCGACGCGGTCGTCGCGAACCGCTCGCTGCACCACATCCACGACCTGGACGCCGCGATCGGCAAGATCGCCCGCCTGCTCGCGCCGGGCGGGCGGCTGCTGCTGCACGAGCACGCCTGGGACGTCGCCGACGAGCCCACCCTGCGCTGGTACCGCGAGCACGGCGGCCACGGGGACTGGCGCGCCGACCACGCCGGGCTGCACTCGTCGGAGGCGATGCTCGCGGCGATCGCGCCGTGGTTCACGGAGCGGTCGCTGGAGTGGACGCCCTACCTCGGGGACGAGCTAGGCCTGGCCCCCGGCCTCGAGCGCTCGGCGATCGAGTCCGGCGCGATCCGCGCGACCGGCTTCCTCTACGTGGGGGCTACCGGAACGCCGCGATGACGTCGGCGAAGCGGGTCACCGACTCCGGCCCGCGGGCGTCGGAGAGCGCGACGATCGCGGTCTGCACGCCGGCCTCGGCCAGCTCGCGGTAGCGCCCGACCTGCTCCGCGACGCTCGCCGCGCCCTGGCCCTCGCGCGGCTCGCCTGCAGCCACGACCCGCGCCGGCGCCAGGTGGGTGACGGCGATCTCCCCAGGGTCGCGCCCCTCGGCCTCGCAATGCGATCGCAGCACCGCCATCTTGTGGCGCACGGTCGCGGCGTCGCCGAACAGGTTGCACGCATCGGCGTGGCGCGCCACCAGCCGCAGCGTCCTGCGCTCCCCCGACCCGCCGACGAGGATCGGGATCCGCTCCTGCCGCGGCCGCGGGTAGCAGGTCGCCTCGGCGACCACGGTCGTGCGGCCCTCGAAGCGCGGCGCGCCCGGCCCCCACATCAGCGGCAGCAGCTCGAGCGCGTCCTCGAGCAGCGCGTAGCGCTCGGCGAGCGGCGGGAAGGCCCAGCCGTAGAGCCGGTGCTCGCGCTCGAACCACCCGGCGCCGAGCCCGCACAGCGCGCGGCCGCCGGAGACGACATCGAGCGTCGCCACGACCTTGGCGAGGTGGGCGAGGTTGCGGTACGTGACGCCGGTGACGAGCGTGCCGAGCCGGATCCGCTCGGTCAAGCCCGCGAGGTAGCCGAGCGTCGTGTAGCTCTCGAGCATGTCCTCCCACTCGCGCCCGACCTGCGGGATCTGAAGGAAGTGGTCCATCAGCCACAGGCTCGTGAAGCCCGCCTCCTCGGCCGCGCGCGCGATGTCGGCGAGCGCCGGCGCGGTGGTCGCCGGGTGGCCGTCCCAGCCGAAGCGCGAGAGCTGGAGGCCGAACGCGAGCGGCAGCGGCTCGGCGCCCTGGCGGGCGGCGGCACCCGGGGCGCTCAGGAACGCGGGCGGCACCAGCTCGACCGGGCCCGCGTCGTGCACGCCCGCGAACCCCTCGCCGGCGAGCGCCTCGCCGGCGCCGGCGGCCTCCCGCCGCTGCGCGGCGACGACCTTGGCCGGCACCGGCGTCCCGCGCGCCCGGTTGCGCTCGCGCACGACCTTCTCGGGCGTGTCGAGCACGACGGCGTAAGCGGGCACGCCCTCGCGCTCGGCCAGCGCTCGCCAGCCGGCGCGCCGCTTGGCGTCGAGCCCGGTCGAGTCGACCACCGTCGTGAGGCCCCGCTGCAGCCGCTTCGCCACGATCAGGTCGAGCACCTCGAACGCGTCGCGGCTCGCGCGCTGGTCGCGCTCGCCTGCGCCGACCACCGCCCGCAGGCGGTCCGAGGAGACGATCTGGCCGGCCTCGAACCAGGCGCCCGCCCACGCCGACTTGCCCGCCCCGGTCGCGCCGACCAGCACGACCAGGCAGGGGTCGGGCAGCCGGAGCGTCACTCGTAGATCACGACATCGGGCGGCGGCCGCAGGCGCAGCACCTGGCGGGGGCTCATGAGGCCCGTGTCCTCGCGGTAGAAGAGCTTGAAGCCCTGGTGCAAGAACGGGCGCGGCGAGCGCGTGAAGTCGTGGTACTTGGCCACCTTGAGCTCGCGGCCGCCGAAGCCGTCGGTGTTGAGCACCATCGAGAGGCCGGGCCGCTCCTGCAGCTGGGTGTCGTCGACCATGTCGTCGGTGAACTGGTGGATGAGGAACAGCTTCTCGGGCAGGTTGCGCCGCTTGACGATCTGCGCCAGCCACGCCGACGTCGCGTTGACCTCGCGCGCCTGGACCGAGCCGATCACCTTCCCCGGGACCTGTCCGGGCCCCATCCGCCACTCCGGGTCGAGCGCGAGGCCGACATCGGGCTCCTTGAGCCACTTCCGGAGGCGCTGCGTCTCGGTGAAGAAGTCCGACCGCCCGGGCTGGATGTCGAGGATCAGCAGCGCCTCGGCCTTCCGCGCCGCGCGCAGATAGCGGTTGATCACCTTGGGCTGCTGGCGCGTGTTGTAGCGCCCGCCCTCGCCCGGGCTCGCCGCCGCCACCACCGCGAGCAGCTCCATGGCCGGGAGCACCGGCCGGGTCTTGCGCTGATACGGCCGTGCCTGCTTGGCCAGCCGCCGCGCCGCGCTCGCCGGCGTGCCGATCCCGAGCTCGCCGAGCTCCGCGGCCTGCGGCGCGCCGTAGAACGCGACGATCCGGCGGTCGGGGAACAGGCGGCGCCCGCCGCCCGGCAGCTGGGGAGGCGAGGGTGTCGCGGTGGCCGAGCGGCGCGCCTGGCTCGCGGGCTTGTCATCGCCGCCGCCGCGCAGGAGCAGGCCGGCGACGCCGATCACGGCAACGCCGATCACGGCGACGCCCACGAGCACCGCGACGATGCGGCGGCGGCGGTAGACGGACGGGGTGAGGCGCGGGCCGGGCACCGGTACTGCATACCCCCTGACTAACGCGCGAGACCGAACCCGCGGTCCAGCAGCTTGCGCGCCTGGGTAGCGGGGTCCGGCGAATGCAGTAGGACGACGCCGAGGCGCACCTGGCCGCGGTGCGCGCTCGCTACCAGGCAGCGCCCGGCCGCGGCGGTGTAGCCGGTCTTCACCCCGGTGACGCCGCGGTAGCCCTGCCGCAGCAGCGGATTGTGGTTGTAGAGGTAGATCTTCCCGCCCTTGATCGGGAACGGCAGGACCGCCTGACGGCGGTGGACGATGCGCGCGAGGCGCGGCTCGCGCAGCACCGCGCGCGCGAGCGCCGCGAGGTCCGCCGCGCACGAGTGGTTGGCGCGGTCGACGAACCCGTCGGGGTGGGAGAAGTGCGTGCAGGTGAGGCCCATCGCGCGGGCGCGGCGGTTCATCAGCGCGACGAACTTCGGGACCGTCCCGCTCACGCGCTGCGCGAGCGCGATGGCAGCAGCAGGCCGTTGAGCATCGTCTCGACCCCGATATGACGGCCGCGGCGGAACAGCCCGACGCCCGACCCCTGGTAGGCGAGCGCCTCCTTCGTGATGCGCACCCGCTGGCCCGGTGCGACCCGGCCGACGACGAGCAGCGCGGTCATCATCTTCGTGAGCGACGCGATCTTGAGCACTCGCGCCGGGTCGTGGCGCCACAGGACGCGGCCGGTGTCGAGGTCGAACAGCAGGCCGGAGCGCGGCGGATGCGTGAAGTGCAAGCTCACGAGGTCGCCCGGCTGGTCGAGGCGGACCGCCAGCTGCGAGGGCGCGGTGCCGCCGCCGGCCAGCGGCGCCGGCGCGCCGTCGACGAGCGCGGTCGCGGGCGTGGGGACCGCCCGCCGGGGCGCGGCCGGGTCGTCGCGGGAGGTGAGGAACAGCGCCGCGCCCGCGGCGGCCGCGAGCACGGCGAGCATCGCCGACCGGCCCGGCCAGTGGCGCCGCCTGCGCCTCCGGCCCCCCTGGAAGACGTGATAGGGCATCAGCGCTCCCTGGGTCCGCTCCCGAGCGCCCCGAAGATGCCGAAGAAGAACAGCGCGAGGACGATCAGGGACAGGACGCTCAGAACGTCGGGGCCGGTATTGAACATCACGAACAGCGTGAGGAACGCCAGCAGCGCGGTGAAGGCCAGCGCGACGCCGACGACGAGCGTCCGCATGGCTAGCGGCGGAGCAGGGCGGACTCCTCCTGCCGCCGCCATTTGCGCTCGTCCGCGAACAGCTTGATCGCCAGCAGCCCGAACACGAAGCCGCCGATGTGGGCGAAGTACGCGACACCGCCGCCCTGGCCGGAGCCGCTGGCGAGGTCGAAGTAGCCGAACAGCGCCTGCTGGACGAACCAGAACCCGAGGATCAGCAGCGCCGGCAGCTCGAGGATCGTGAAGAAGAACACGATGAAGATGATCGTCACGACGCGGGCGCGCGGGAACAGCAGGATGTAGCCGCCCAGGACGCCTGCGATCGCCCCCGACGCGCCGATGTTCGGGACCGTCGAGTTCGGTCCGACGAGCACCTGCAGCGCGGTCGCCGCGAGCCCGGCGAGCAGGTAGAAGACCAGGAACTTCACGGGGCCCATGGAGTCCTCGACGTTGTTGCCGAAGATCCACAGGAACAGCATGTTGCCGCCGAGGTGCAGCAGGCCGCCGTGCATGAACATCGACGTGAAGAGCGTCAGCCAGGTCGGCGCGTCCGGCGCGGGGCAGCCCTGAGCCGCGACCTGCTTGCCCCAATGCGTGACCTCGTAGGGGATCTGGGCGTAGTTGGCGATGTTGCAGGCGTAGTGCTGGCTGCTCGGGTCGCCGAACGACAGCCCGCCCTGCTGCCAGAAGAAGTACGCGATCACGTTCAGCGCGATCAGCGTCACCGTGACGAAGGGGAAGCGGTCCGTCGGGATGTTGTCCTTTACCGGGAACACGCGGCGGCGCTAGCCGGCGGCGGCGGCGGCGAGGGGGCCGCTGCCCGGCTGGGACTGCGGGACGTGCTGGTCGGCGTGGTAGCTCGACCGCACGAGCGGTCCGGCGGCGATGTGGTCGAAGCCCAGCGCGTAGGCCGCGTCCTCCAGCGCCTTGAACTCGTCGGGATGCCAGAAGCGCACGACTGGCAGATGGCGCTCCGTGGGTCGCAGGTACTGGCCGACGGTGAGGACCTGGACGCCGTGCTCGCGCAGGGCGCCGAACGCCTCGACCATCTCGTCGTGGGTCTCCCCGAGGCCCACCATCAGGCCGGACTTCGTGACCACCTCGACGCCGCCCATCTCCTTGGCATTGGAGAGGACGCGCAGCGAGCGCTCCCAGCGCGAGCCGCGCCGGGCGACGGGGTAGAGGCGCGGGACGACCTCGCAGTTGTGGTTGAAGACGTCGGGGCGCTCGGAGATGACCTTGGCCAGCGGCATCTCCTCGCCGCGGAAGTCGGGGGTGAGGACCTCGACCTTGCAGTCGGGCGCCTGCAGGCGGATCGAGCGGATCACGCCGACGAAGGCCGACGCGCCGTAGTCGGGCAGGTCGTCGCGGTCGACGCTGGTGATGACCGCGTGGCGCAGGCCCATCTTCGCCACCGAGCGCGCGACGCGCAGGGGCTCCAGCGGGTCGTTCCAGGTCGGCTTGCCGGTCTTGACGTTGCAGAACCCGCAGCGCCGGGTGCAGGTGTCGCCGAGGATCATGAAGGTCGCGGTGCCGCGCTCCCAGCACTCGCCGACGTTGGGGCAGGCCGCCTCCTGGCAGACCGTGTGCAGCCCCTCGGTCTTGATCATCTCGGTCAGCTCGCGGTACTTCGGCCCGCCGGGCGGCGGGACCTTGAACCACGGCGGCTTGCGGCCCCGGAACGGCTGGACCTCGTCGCCCAGGACCTTGCGCACGTCCATGCCCCCGGGGTTGGCCCGGGAGCGGGTGACGTGGATGCGCTCGGTGGGCTCGCTCACCGCTCTGAGAGTACCGGCACACCCTGCAGGCGCTCGGCGGTCACCAGGCGCTGCCGCCGCCCGAACGCCAGGCAGAACGCGAGCGCCATGCGGCGGCGGAAGCAGTCGAGGTGCTCGCCCTCGCCGGTCTCCTTGGTCACCGAGGTCATGCGGACGCCCTCGAGGCCGCACGGCACGACCCATTCGAACGGCTGGAGGTCGTTGTCGACGTTGAGCGCGAAGCCGTGGGTCGTCACGCCGCGCGAGACGTGCACGCCGATCGAGCCGATCTTGCGGTCTTCCACCCAGACGCCGGTGAGCCCTTCGCACGGGCCGGCCGTGATCCCCTCCTCGGCCAGCGCGGCGACGATCGCCTCTTCCATCGTGCGCAGGTAGGCGACCACGTCGTGGATCCGCATGATCGGGTAGCCGACGAGCTGGCCGGGGCCGTGGTAGGTAAGCTTGCCGCCGCGGTCGGTCTTGACGACGTCGATGCCCTGGGCGCGGTACCAGTCCTCGCCCATCGGGAGCTCGCCCGCGTCCGAGCGCCGGCCGCGCGTGTAGACCGGCGGGTGCTCGAGCAGCAGCATCACGTCGGGCAGCTCCCCCTCCTGCACGCGTGCGCGGATGGACTCCTGCAGCGCCACGCCCTCGGCGTAGTCCACCTGCCCCAGGTGGCAGACCCAGAGCTCGCTCAATTCCACCACTCCAGCCGCTTGCGGAGGGCGGCGAGGAACTGCGCGGCGAGCGCGCCGTCGAGCGCGCGGTGGTCCCACGACATGCAGAGGTAGGTCATGTGGCGGATCGCGATCGAGTCGTTCCCGCGCTCGTCGGTGATCACCACGGGCCGCTTGACCACGGCCTCGGTGTCGAGGATCGCCACCTGTGGCAGGTTGATCACGGGCGTGGCCATGATCGAGCCGTAGCCGCCGGGGTTCGTGATCGTGA
>JBDTMF010000019.1:0-32944 GCA_039934455.1 Solirubrobacteraceae bacterium | reverse complement strand
CGACCACCAGGGGGTTGTGGCCGAGATGGTCGCCGAAGACCACCAGTCCGGCGACGATCGCCGACAGGTTCGCCGCAACCGACGTGACGGCGATCACCGCAACGCCGTCGCCGATCTGGAGGCTCCGAGCCGAGGCGAAGAACGAGAACACCGCTCCGGTGAGGATGATCACGCTCCAGGGGCTGAGGAGACCGACGGGCCCGCTGTCGAGCTCTCCCGACAGCGCCTTCGTCGCCACATCGGAGATCCCGAATCCGAGCCCGGCGGCGATGTTCGAGCAGTACGCCGGGCTGCGCCCGGATGCGTTCGATCAGGTGCGAGCACACCAATGATGCCCTCCGGCTCCTACGCTACTCGGCGCTCCAAACGCCTTGACGTAGCTCGACGTCGCTCAGTCGACCGCGAGCACGACGAGCGTCGCGTCGTCCTCGAGCGGCTCGGTCCAGCAGCTCGTGACCGCGTGCTGGATCGCCATCGCCGTGGCGGCCGCGGTCGCGGCCGGCGCGGCGCGGACCGCGCGGCGCAGCCCGTCGACCCCGAACGTCCCCCCGCCCTTGACCGCGCGCCCGGTGATCCCGTCGGTGATGAGCACGAGGCGGTCGGCGCTGTCGAGCTGCACCGTGGTCAGCCCGAAGTCGCGCGCGCCGGCGACGCTCCCCAGGGCCGCGTGGACCGGGCCGTCGAGCTCGGTCAGCGTGCCCTCGGGGTTGGCGATGAAGCCCGGCGGATGGCCGCAGTTGATCCACGTCAGCCGCGAGGTCGGCGCGTGCCAGCGGGCCAGGATCGCGGTCAGCGTGAACTGCGGGTTGCCGAGCGCGCGGATGACGTCGTCCATCGACTGCGCGGCCTCCGCCAGGCCCTGGCCGGCGCGGCGCGCGGCGCGCAACGCGCCCAGGGCGCGCCGAGCCCCGCCGCGGTCGGGCCGGTGCCGGAGGCGTCCGCGATCGCCAACCAGGCGCCGTCGCGGTTCTCGACGAAGTCGAACCAGTCGCCCCCGACCTCGAAGGTGGGGAGCAGGCCGCCGGCGGGCTGCGCGCCGCGGCATCGTCTCGCGGAGGCGCTCGTAGTAGCCCGGCAGCCCCTCCGGGACGATCTCCGGCCCCAGCGCCGGCGGCGCCTCGAGCGTCTCGGGGAAGTCCTCCGACCCGGCGAGCCGGATCAGCCGGGAGCCGTCGATGTCCACGACGTAGAGGCCGACCGGCACCCCGGCGACGCGCCGCGCCTCCGCCACCAGCTGGTCGGCGATCAGGTGGGGCGGGACCTCGTTGGATGTGGGTGACCTCGAGCGCGATCGGCCGGTCGCGGCCCAGGCGGCCCGGCAGCAGGTACGGCAGCGTCGTCACGTGTGAGGAGGGCTCGCGCGCCGCCCCGCCGCCGGCCGGCGCCTGCTCGAGCGCCGCGACGAGGTCCTGACGCGTCGCGAAGTGGCGATAGAGCGTCGAGCGGCTGACGTCCGCAGCCGACGCGATCTGCGCCATGGACGTGCGGCGATCCTCGATCAGCGCGCGCGCCGCGCCTTGGCGTCCCGTGTGTCCCGTTTGGCCCGATACGTCCTGCGGTAATCCCACAACGCTGCGCTTGTTCCGGGACAGATGTCCCACAATCCAGGAGATCGTATGGCTGCAAGCACACTTGAATCCATCTCGTCGCGAGCGTGGCGACCAGCGCCGAAGGGCGGACCAGGTTGCCCGGCCTCGTCGGCCAGAACGACGTCGCACCGGTGACGGAGCCGGCAGACGCATGAGCGACGCAAGGGAGACCCAGATGATGGCCGACCACGGAAGCCACCACGGCTGGGCACAGCTCACCGGCGAAGCGCGCCCGGAGGTGGAGTAGATGGCTGCCCCGGTCACAGACTCGCTGCCCGAGGAGCAGAAGCGCTCCGGGCGCCGGCCGGAGGGCCCGGCGCACGCCCGCAAGGGCTCGACCATCCAGACGCTCAAGCGCACGATGGCCGAGTTCTCGGAGGACAACCTCACCGACTCAGCCGCCGCGCTGACCTACTACGCGGTCCTGTCGATCTTCCCCGCCCTGCTGGCGATGATCTCGATCGTCGGCCTGGTGGGCGACCCGAAGACCATCATCAAGGTGCTGACCGACGTCGTCAGCTCGGTCGGGCCGGCGTCCGCGGTCGACACGTTCAAGGGGCCGATCGAGGGCCTCACCAGGAGCAGCGGGACGGCCGGGATCATGGTCATCGTCGGCATCGCCTCGGCGCTGTGGACGGCCTCGGGCTACGTCGGCGCGTTCATGCGCGCCTCGAACGTCATCTATGAGGTCGAGGAGGGCCGCTCGTTCATCAAGCTGCGACCGCTGCAGATGCTGGTGACCGCCGTGCTGGTCGTGCTGCTGGCGCTCGTCCTGGTCGCGCTGCTGCTGACGGGCCCGATCGCGAGCGCCGTCGGTTCGGCGGTCGGCCTCGGCGGGACCGCGGTGACCGTCTGGAACATCGCCAAGTGGCCGGTCCTGCTCCTCGTGGTCGTCTTCATGATCACGCTCCTCTACTACGCCTCTCCGAACGCCAAGCTCGGCGGCCTGAAGTCGATCGTGCCCGGGGCGGCGCTGGCGCTCGTGATGTGGCTGGTGGCGTCCGCTGCGTTCGCGTTCTACGTCGCCAACTTCGGTTCGTACAACAAGACCTACGGCGCGCTGGGCGGCATGATCATCTTCCTCGTCTGGCTCTGGATCACCAACGTGGCGATCCTCCTCGGGGCGGAGCTCAACGCCGAGCGCGAGCGCAGCCGGCAGCTGCAGGACGACGTCCCCGGCGCCGAGCGCGAGATTCAGCTCGAGGAGCGCTCGGAGCCGAAGGCGAAGAAGCGCGCGCGGACCGCGTAGCCGCTCAGCGGGCGAACGCCTCGGCGTTCGCCCGCGCCCAGTCCTCGAGCGGGCGTGCTCCTCGGCGCTAGTGAAGGCGGGGGATGAGACCGACGTCGCAGACGCGGTCGACGATCGCGGTCGCGACGAGGGAGTCGTCGATCCGGTACTCGCCGTTGAGCCGGTCGCGCATGCGCGCCACGGTCAGGATCCGTGCCGGCGCGTCCTCCGGATCGTCCCAGTCGATGATGCGGGCCGGGCGCCCGAACCGGCCCACCGCGGTGGCGAGCAGGTCGTCGAGCTGATCGTGCGATGTGGTGGTGAGTGTGTGGGCCATCATGCGACCTACATCGACGGGCGCGAACGGTTCATGCATCGGGTCTAGACCCCAAGGACCTCTCGCCATCCGGCGGACGTGGAGAGAGCGATGAACCGCCGCGAGTTCCTCGTCGCCGCTCGGCGAAGCTCCGCTTGACGAGCGTCGTCTCGACTAAGAGCCCGCCGCGTGGGGGCGTGATGCGTCAGCCGGCGCGCAGCGGCAGCACCGCGCGGACGAGCGTGCCCTGGCCGGGCGGGCTCGTGACGCTGAGCGAGCCGTCGCACGCGCCGACGCGGTCGGCGAGGCCGCTGAGCCCCGAGCCGGTGCTGGCGTGCGCGCCGCCGATGCCGTCGTCCTGGACCTCCACGACGAGCGTGTCGGCGTCGTTGGCGAGCCGGACCGTCGCGTGCGTCGCGTGCGCGTACTTGGCCACGTTCGTCAGCGCCTCGGAGACCGTGAAGTACGCGGTCGCCTCGGCCACGGCGGGGAGCCGCTCGGCGGGGAGCGCCACGACCTCCACCGGCAGGGAGGCGCGCGCGGCGAGCGTCTCGATCGCCGGCGCGAGCCCGCGATCGGTCAGCACCGCGGGGTGGATGCCGCGGGCGAGCTCGCGCAGCTCGGCGGAGGCCTGCGAGAGCTCCTCACCGAGGCGGTCGAGGAACGGGCCGGCGGAATCGGGTTCGCGGTTGAGTCGAGATCGCGCCACCCGCACGTCGAGCGCCAGCGTCACGAGCCGCTGCTGCGCGCCGTCGTGGAGATCGCGCTCGATCTTGCGGCGGGCGGCGTCGGCGGCCTCGACGATGCGGGCGCGCGACGCGAGCAGCTCAGCCGTGCGCGCCTCCTCCACCTCGCGGCGCCGCAGCGCCTCCTCGGCCTCGCGCCGGTCGGTGATGTCGAAGATCGCGCCGTCCATCCACAACCGCTCGCCGGGGCCGCGGATCAGCTGGCCGCGGTCCAGCACCCAGCGCACGGCGCCGTCGGCACGCATGATGCGGTACTCGACGACGAAGGCGCCGTCGCCGGTACGGGCCTGCGCGACAGCCTCCATCACCCGCTCGTTGTCGTCGGGGTGGACGATGCTCACGAGCGTCCGCTTCGCGCTGGCGATGAAGTTCTCCGGCGGGTAGCCCGAGATCCGTTCGATCTCGTCGCTGATCAGCGCGAGCGTGTGGCCGGCGTGCCACGCGGAGCGGTAGATCGCGCCGGGGACGTTGACCATCAGCGCGCGCAGCAGCGTGTCGTCGGAGCGCTGCTGGGCCGCGCGCACGCCGGCGCGCGTCCGCGCGAGCAGCTCCGTGCGCGAGAAGGGGCGGGGCAGGTAGTCGTCGGCGCCTGCCTGGAGCGCGGCGACCGCGGTCTTCGAGTCCTCGCGCTCGGTGATCGCGAGCAGCCACGCCTCGCCGAGGCGGGCGTCGTCGCGCAGCGCCTGGGTGTGCGACTCCCCGTCGACGAGGATGAGCTGGGCGGGATCGCCGGCGAGCGCCTTCAGCGCAGCCGTTGCGGTGGGGGCGGTCCGGTACTCATAGCCCGCGCCGCTCAGCCACGGCTGGACCTCGGGTTCGATCGAGCCGACGAGCAGGAGCGCGGACTCGTGCCGCCGCAGGAATCCAGGACCGGTCACCGCGCGATTATTCACGCACCGAGGCGCGCCAGGGCCTCGCGCGTCGGCAGCACTTCGGCGAACTCGTCGTCGAGGCTGGCCAGCGCGGTGCGGTGCATCAGCTCCGCGGGGATCAGCTCGCCGTCGGGCGCGCGGCGCTCGTGGGTCGCGGTCGCGTCGCCGAGAACCCAGGTGTCGAACCCGAGGTTCGCCGCCATGCGGGCGGTGGTCGAGACGCAGTGGTCGGTGGTGAGGCCGACCAGCGCGACGGTCTCGGCGCCGTCCGCGCGTAGCCGCGCCTCGAGGTCGGTGCCGATGAAGGCGCTGTTGACGTCCTTCGTGATCACCGGCTCGGCCTCGAGCGGCTCCGCCTCGGGCTTGAACTCGAACGCGGGCGTGCCGGGGATGAAGTGGCCGTCGGGCTCGGCGCTCTGGTGGCGGACGTGGATCACGGGCGCACCTTTGCGGCGCCAGCCCGCGAGCGCCTCAGCGATGTGCTGCTCGGCGTCCGGGTTGTTGCGGGGCCCCCAGCCGCGGTCGTCGAACGCGCGCTGGACGTCGATCACGATCAGGGTGGGCGCGGGCATGCGCCCAACCTACGGCAGCTGAACCTCGATCGACGGGAGCTGCACGTCGGGCAGCTCGATGGCCGGCAGCTCAATCGGCGGGAGGTCGACGACGGGCACGTTCACCGTGGGGAGGCCGACGTCCGGGAGTGGGATCGGCGCGGGGGCCGTCACGTGCGGCTTGGGCGTGAACGTCGGCGTGGGGGTGGGTCGGTCGGGCATGGTCGGGCGCGGGGTGGGGGCGCCGGGCGTGCGAAGTGGCGCGGGGGTGGACGGCTTGTCGCCCGCGGGGCGCTGTGGGCCCGGGGTGCCTGCCGGCGCCGGCGTGCGGACCCGTGTGGTGGCCCGCGGACCGTGCGCGACGCCGCGGGTGCGCGGCGCGGGCCTGGTCGAGCGGCGGCGGTTGCCGGCTTCGGTCGCGACGGGCCGGCGCCGGGTGGGCAGGGCCGCGACGTCGCGCCCGGGCACGGCCCGCGGGCTGCGTGCGCTCCCCGGCACGGCCGCCGCCGCGACGGGGGAGACGCTGGGAGCCTGCGGGGCGCCGATCCCGATCGCGAGTGCGGCCGCTCCGGCGGCGCCCGCCCCTACGCCCGGCGAGATGCTTCCGAGCCAGGTGAAGAAGCGCTGGGGCGCCGCGGTGGCGAACGCCGACCATGCGACCGTGGGCAGGCCGCGGTAGTAGGCGAGGAAGCCGGCGACCGCATCGGCGTCGAGCTGCTTCCCCGCCTCCTCGCGCAGCACGTCGAGCGCCCGCTTGTGGCTCGAGGCGCGGCGGTAGGCGCGGTTGGAGGTCATCGCGTCGAACGTGTCGGCGACCGCGATGATGCGCGCGCCGATCGGGATCTCCTCGCCGGCCAGGCCGGCGGGGTAGCCGGCGCCGTCGAGCCGCTCGTGGTGGTGGCGGATCATCGCGACGATCATCGGGTCGCCGAGGCCCGTCGGCATCGCCGCGCCGTCGCCGGGGTGGCGCCGGATCACCTCGAACTCCTCGTGCGTGAGGCGGCCGGGCTTGTTGAGGATGTCCCGCGGCGTGTGCAGCTTGCCGACGTCGTGCAAGGCGGCGGCGGTCCGGACCTTCGCGACGTCGCGGTCGGACAGCCCCATCGCCCGCGCGATCCGCTCGGCATGGCGGGTCACCCGCTGCGAGTGGCCGTACGTGTAGCTGTCGCGCGCCTCGAGCAGCGCGCTCAGCTCGGTCAGCGCCGCGACGCTCGGGTTGTGGGCGTCGCCGCCGAGCAGCGCCTCGGCGCGCGCGAGCCGTCGCTCGGTGCGCGAGCGGCGCAGCCAGCCCCACAGCATCAGGTCGGCGAACACCATGTCGCGCGAGCCCGGCGTGCGCTTCCACAGCGCGGCGCCGAGGTTGGCGGCGAGGACGGACAGCAGCATCCCGAGCGGGACCGAGACCGCGAGCAGCGCCACTTCGCCGGGCGGCACGATCGCCCACACCGCGAGCGCGGGCAGGATGACCACGAACGCGGTCGCGACGAGGGCGAGCGGCAGCCAGCGCTCCGGGCCGGGAGCACCGCGCGGCGCGAAGCGGATCCTCATGGCTTGTGCGCATCGGAACGTTGCGCGGAATTCGTGAGCTCGCGCGGGCTGAGTGGCCGGATGATGACCCTCTCTGGACCGTCGATCCGTTCGCCGGACTGATCAAGGGCGGCCCGCCTGCCTGAGCGCTCCAGAGCGCGTCTCGATCCGCCGGCTCGAGGAGGGGACGGACATGCTCACCCGCGTACTGCGGGGAGCGGCCGGCCGCTAGGGCCGCGCGCGCAGCTCGATCGCCTCGGCGGGCGCGAGCAGCATCGTCAGGCCGCTGCGCGGGTCGCGCGGCGACGCGCGCTGCTCGCGCAGGACGGCGGCTGACCACGGCCGCCCGGCGTCGAGGTCGGGCGCGATCTCGGCGGCCAGCTCGCGCGGGACCCAGCCGGCCTGCTCGCCCCCGTCCACCGGATGCACCGCGATCGCGTTCGCGTCGTGCGGGTTGGCCGTGTCGCGCCGCAGCACCAGCGGCTGCCCCGGAGCCAGCGCCTCCGAGCCCAGGGCGCCGGTGTGATGGCGCGCCGCGCCGGCCACGCCCGCGACGCGCAGGCCGCGCTCGAGCAGCGCCGGCGCATCGCGCGCGAGATAGCTGCCCGAGACCGGGTCGATGACCTGGTAGCCCGCCAGCCAGACCTCGCCCCCGTCGTCGGGATACCAGTAGCGCTCGTCGTGCGCGACGTCGATGATCACGCCGCGCCCCCTCGGGAAGGGGACGCGGCGTCGAGGCTCTGCTTCAGCGGAACGAGTGCAGGTGGAACGTGCGCCCGTGGTTGGACGCGTACTGCGCGTCCATGACGCCGGTCCACACGCGGTACGAGCCGCCGCGGCTGATCTTGATGCTCTTGGAGTACCTGCCGCCGCTGCGCACGAGCGTCCCGTTGATCGAGACCCACTGCCCGTTGCGCTTCTTCTGGAACGCGATGTTCGCGCCCGGGCGGGCCGGGTTGATGGTGCCCGAGAAGCGGACCTTGTGGCCGCGCCGCACGTGCTTCTTGTTGACCTTGGACTTGACGTAGAACTTCACGCCCGCGGTCACGATCGGGCTGACGATCGCCGGCCGCTCGGGCATGACCACGCGGTACTGCGTGTTGAACGGCAGCGTCAGGATCGCGAACGAGAAGCCGCCGGTCGCGTCCGTGAGCAGCTCGTTGCTGGCGTTCTGGAAGCCCTGGCTGTAGGGCCATGGGTTGCTCTGCAGGACGATCTTGCGGCCGGCGTTGCCCGTGCCGCTCAGGATGCCCGCCAGCGTGGTGCCGGTGCCGAGCTTGATCGGGTTCGGGGTCGCGGCGAGCGAGACGCCGAGCGGCTGCCTGCGCGTCGTGAACGTGCGGCGCTTGCCGAGCGTGGTGCCCGACCCGTTCTGGGCGACGATCCGGTAGTGGTACCGCGTCGCCGGCGCGAGGCCGCCGAGGTCCACGCTGACCCGCACGGCCTTGTCACCCGCGCCCACCGGGGCCGGAGCCGTGTTGGTGCCGAGGGCGACGGTCGTGCCGTACTGGAAGTAGTAGTTCGTCGCCGTCTTGTTCGGGTCGACGGCGCCGCCGACCCGTGCCGACTGGAACGTGACGTTCGCCGCTCCACCGGTCGTCACGGCCGCCTTCGCGGCCAGCGCGGACCCCGGCAGCAGCCCCATCACGATCGCGCTCAACCCGAGCGCGCCCAACCCCTTGAAACGCATAGTCGCTGTCCTCCCGGACGTGGATTCCTGACCCCTACGGCCTTCGTCAACACGGACCCAGGCCAAAAGACGCGGTCCGTCTTGAGATGACCGGCGGCGCCCGCGAGCGTGACACAACGCTCCGGAATCGCTGCAATGTCCATGGCGACCACTGAGGCGCTCGATGACCTGCCGCGGCCCGCGCCGGCGATCCGGATCCGGCGCTAGGCGGGCGCGAGCGCCGCGCTGAGCGCCTCGAGCGCGTCGGCGATGCCCTCCGCGCTGACGTCGAGATGCGTGACGGCGCGGACGGTGCGCTCGTCGAGCGCTCCCAAGATCACGCCGTGTGAAGCCAGCTGCGTGCAGAGCGCGCGGGCGTCGGCGACCCGGAACACGACGATGTTGGTGGAGACCGCGGCGGGATCGATCTCCACGCCCGGCAGCCCGGCCAGGCCCTCGGCCAGCAGGCGTGCGTGCTCGTGGTCCTGCGCCAGCCGCTCGACATGATGCTCGAGCGCCCACAGCGCCCCCGC
This sequence comes from Solirubrobacteraceae bacterium, assembly GCA_039934455.1. Taxonomy (GTDB): domain Bacteria; phylum Actinomycetota; class Thermoleophilia; order Solirubrobacterales; family Solirubrobacteraceae; genus DASQFQ01. Next base: position 23,913 of record JBDTMF010000019.1, on the reverse strand, counting down.
CGCGACGATCCCGGCCTGGCGCAGCGCGCCGCCCATCATCTGCTTGTAGCGCCACGCCTCGTCGATCAGCTCGGCCGAGCCCGCGAGGACCGCGCCCATCGGGGCGCCGAGGCCCTTGGAGAAGTCGATCCACGCCGTGTCGAAGCCCTGCGTCCACTCGGTCGTCGGCACACCGCTGGCGACGACGGCGTTCATCAGCCGCGCGCCGTCCATGTGCAGCCGCAGGCCGTTGGCCTTCGCGACCTCGACGACCTCGCGCAGCTGTGCGAGCGGCCAGACGTGGCCGCCGGCGAGGTTCGTCGTCTGCTCGACCGACACGAGCCGCGAGCGCGGGTGGTAGCGGTCGCCGGGCGGTCGCATCGCCGCGGCGAGCGTGGCGGCGTCGAACATCCCGCGCTCGCCCTCGAGCGGGCACAGCACGGCGCCCGACAACGCGGCGGGCCCGCCGGCCTCGGCCTTGATCGGGTGCGAGATCCTGTGCAGGTAGGCCTCGTCGCCGCCCGGCCGGATGTGCAGCCGGAAGCCGATCGCGTTGCACATCGTGCCCGAGGGCAGGAAGACGGCGGCCTCGAAGCCCAGCAGCTCGGCCACCCGCTCGCACAGCAGGTTGACGGTCGGGTCGCCGAAGTGCTGCTCGTCGCCGACCTCGGCCGCGGCCATGACCCGCCGCATCTCCGGCGTCGGCCGGGTCTGCGTGTCGGAGTAGAGGTTGACCCGCGGCATGCCGGGGGCACGCTAGCGCGTGCCCCCGGCGGTGCGCAGGGTGATTACCGGGGCAGGTGCTTGATGCTCCTCTTGAACTGCTTGAGCGCGGGGCGGGCGGTGCCGTCCGGGTTGACCAGCCCGGCGTCGAAGCGCGCGGAGCGCGGCTCGCCGAACCAGCGGTAGACGTAGAGCCGCTTCACGCGGCTGTACCTGCGCGCGAGCTTGAACATGTACTTCGTCCTCGACGCGGCGCGCTTCAGGCTGTAATTGAAGCTCGGCTTGAAGTTCACGATGCCGCCCGTCTCGGTGAGCCAGACCTGGCCCTTGACCACGGACAGGACGTTCTTGACGCCCTTGCTCTGGCGGCGGTTGACGTCCTTGTAGTTGTGCAGGCCCCAGATGCGGCCCTTGCCCTTGGACGCGCGCAGGAACTTGCGCAGGTAGGTCTTGACGTCGCTCGAGTCGAGTACGTCGGCCGCCATGACCGTGCAGTGCCTGCAGGCGCTCTTGAGCGTCTTGTAGTACTTCGCGGCGAGCTTCGGCTTGCGGTACGTCGGCTGCGAGACGTGGTTGACCTCGTTCCAGGGCGTGAACAGCTTGGCGTAGCGGAACTCCTTGCGGAAGCCCTTGACCGCGGCCTTGTAGGCCCGCTGGCTTGGCGCCCTGCACGCCTTTCTCTTCGAGTACCGGTTGTTGACGAAGCAGCCGCGGGTGGCCGAGAAGGTGACCAGCACCTCCTGGTGCTTGGCGCGCGCGGCGTTCATGAACGCCGTCGTCTCGCCGTGGTTGGCGGGAGTCTTGGCGTAGTCCCACGGAAGGATGTAGCGAACTCGCTTGAGCTTGAGCTCGGCCCAGTTCGATTGATCGAACATGGCCGGGCTCTGCTCGGAGAGGCCCACTCGGACCTTGGCCTGTGCCGCGGGGACCGCAACCAGGGCGGCCAGGAGCACGGCGATGGGGAGAATGAGTCTGTATCGCATAGGCCCCAAACCTAGCCGCCCCCCCGGAAGTTGCGGCGCGGCCGCCCTCGTAGGATCTGTTGCAGGGATGACGAAGCTCGCAGAGCAGCGCGCCGGCCTGCCGGACCAGCCGGGGGTCTACCTGTTCTATGACGCCCGCCGCCGCGTCATCTACGTGGGCAAGGCGAAGTCGATCCGCAAGCGCGTGGCCTCGCACTTCTCCGCGCGCGGGCTGCTGAAGGACTTCGTCGACCACATCGAGTACGTCGTGGTCGAGACCGAGGCCGAGGCGCTGCTGGCGGAGCAGAACTTCATCCGCCAGTACAAGCCGCGCTTCAACATCCGGCTGCGCGACGACAAGTCCTATCCCTACATCGCGATCTCGCTCGACGAGGACTTCCCGCGGGTCTACTTCACTCGCGAGCGCCATCGCAAGGAGCGCGCCTACTTCGGCCCCTACTCGTCGGCCAAGCGGGTGCGCGGGACGCTCGACCTGCTCGGCAAGATCTTCCTGTTCCGCTCCTGCGAGGGCTCCGAGCCGGGGCGGCGCTCCGGCTCGCCGTGCCTGGACTACTACATCAAGCGCTGCGGGGCGCCCTGCGTGGGCTACGTGAGCAAGGAGGAGTACCGCGCGGGCATCGACGGCGTGATCGCGTTCCTGTCCGGCCGCTTCCGCCAGATCGAGCGCGAGCTCGAGGACCGCATGTTCTTCGCCGCCGGCCAGCAGGACTACGAGCATGCGACGATCGAGCGCAACCGGCTCCAGGCGGTGCGCGCGCTGCTCGAGCGCCAGCGCGTCGCTGACGACCGCGCGGGCACCTACGACGCCGTCGCGGTGGCCGTCGACGGCACGGACGCCAACGCGCAGGTCTTCCAGGTCCGCGACGGCGTGCTCTCCGACCGCCAGTCGTTCTACCTCGACAACGAGGGCGAGTACGACGTCGCGCGCGCGGCCGAGGAGTTCGTGCTCCAATACTACGCGAGCGCGATGTCGATTCCGGCGCTGATCGTCGTGCAGGGCGAGCTCGCCGACGGCTCCGAGCTCGGCGTGCTCGCCGAGATGCTGGCTGAGCGCCGCAACGGGCCGGTCGAGATCCGCGCCGCCGAGCGCGGCGGCAAGCGCCGCATCCTCGAGCTCGCCGAGCGCAACGCGCGGCTCGCGCTCGACCAGGAGAAGCTGCGCTCCGAGCGCCGCCGCCAGCAGCGGGTCGAGTCGCTCGATGCCCTCCAGCGCGCGCTCGCGCTCGACACGCTGCCGGTGCGCATCGAGTGCTTCGACATCTCCAACATCGGCGGCACGCACACCGTCGCCTCGATGGTCGTGTTCGAGGGCGGGGCGCCGAAGAAGTCCGACTACCGGCGCTTCACGATCCGCACCGTCGAGGGCTCGGACGACTTCGCCTCGATGGCCGAGGTGCTGCAGCGGCGCTCCGCGCAGTGGGAGAAGCAGGCGGAGAAGTCGCCCTACGACGCCGACCGCGACGCGTCCTTCGCCTCGCTGCCGAACCTCGTCGTGATCGACGGCGGCCCTGGCCAGCTGTCGGCCGGCCTCGAGCCGCTGCGCGGCTTCCTCGACCGCGGCGTCGCGGTGATCTCGCTCGCCAAACGGATCGAGGAGGTCTTCTTCCCCGGACGCTCCGCGCCGCTGCGGCTCGCCCACGACACGCCCGAGCTGCAGCTCCTCCAGCGCGTGCGTGACGAGGCCCACCGCTTCGCCATCACGCACCACCGGCAGCGCCGCGACAAGGCGATGACGGAGTCGGTCATGGACGACCTGCCGGGCATCGGCCCGGCGCGCAAGCGCGCGCTGCTCAAGCACTTCGGCTCGCCTGAGGCGGTGCTCTCGGCGCCGCGCGACGCGCTCGAGGCGGTGCCCGGCGTGCCGCAGAAGGTGGCGCGCGAGCTGTACGCCCATCTCAATCGGACCGGTCGATAGGCCATGATCAGCGCATGAGCGGTAACGGCGCCGTGCCGCCGGGCCCCAATCTCGTCGATCTCGTGATCATCTCGGGACAGTCGGGCGCGGGGAAGTCGTCCGCGATGAACGTGTTCGAGGACGCCGGCTACTTCTGCGTCGACAACCTGCCCGCCGAGATGATCCGCGCGCTGGCCGGGCTCTTCATGCACGACGGCTCGAAGGTCGAGCGCGCCGCGGTCGTCTCCGACCAGCGCGGAGGCGAGTACTTCGCCGGCCTCGCGCGGGTGATCGAGACGCTGCGCTCCGACGAGGTTGCGCACCGCGTGCTCTTCCTCTGCGCCGACGACGAGACCCTGCTCAACCGCTACAAGGAGACGCGCCGGCGCCACCCGCTCGCGCCCCACGGCAACCTGATCGACGGCATCCGGCGCGAGGCCGAGGCGCTCGCCCCGATCCGCGAGCTCGCCGACTCCGTCGTGGACACGAGCGGGCTGAGCGCGTCGATGCTGCGGCGCAAGATCGCCAACGAGCTGCTCGAGGCATCCTCGCCGAGGCGGCTCGCGGTCACCTTCACCTCCTTCGGCCACAAGCACGGGCCGCCGCGTGACGCCGACCTCGCCTTCGACGTGCGCTTCCTGCCGAACCCGCACTACGAGCCGGACCTGCGGCCGCTGACCGGGTTCGACGCGCGGATCGCCGACTACGTGGGGCGCGACGGCCGGCTCGACGAGTTCTACGAGCGCGTCATCCCGCTGCTGGAGTACCTGCTGCCGCAGTACGTCGGGGAGGGCCGGGCCCATCTCGTCGTGGCGATCGGGTGTACCGGTGGCCGCCACCGATCGGTCGTGATCTCCGAGCACCTCGCATCGCACTTCCGTTCCGACGATCGGTACTTCATCGAGATCCAGCACCGAGACGTCGACCGCGCACCGACGCGGGCCTGAAGCGCCCGCTAGCCTCCCGGCCGGTTCATAAGGCGATCGAGGGGTTTCAGGCATGTCCGTACGCGTGGGGATCAACGGCTTCGGCCGCATCGGCCGCAACGTCTTCCGCGCGGCGCAGGAGCGCAACGCGGACATCGAATGGGTCGGGGTCAACGATCTGACGGACGCCAAGACCCTCGGGCACCTGCTCAAGTACGACTCCGTGCTCGGTCCCTACCCGGGCACGGTCGAGATCCGCGACGATGCGCTCGTCGTCGATGGCAAGGAGCTCAAGGTGCTCGCCGAGCGCGACCCCGCCGCGCTGCCGTGGGGCGATCTCGGCGCCGACGTCGTAATCGAGTCGACCGGCTTCTTCACCAAGCGCGACGACGCCGCCAAGCATCTCGAGGCGGGCGCCCAGAAGGTGATCATCTCCGCGCCCGCCACCGAGCCCGACGTCACCGTCGCGCTCGGCGTCAACTTCGACGAGGCCTACGACCCCGACCAGCACCACATCATCTCCAACGCCTCGTGCACGACGAACTGCCTCGCGCCGGTGGCGAAGATCCTGCACGAGACGGTCGGGATCGAGCGTGGGCTGATGACCACGATCCACGCCTACACGGCGGACCAGAACCTGCAGGACATGCCGCACAAGGACCTGCGCCGGGCGCGCGCCGCCGCCGTCAACCTGATCCCGGCGAGCACGGGCGCGGCGAAGGCCGTCGGCCTCGTCCTCCCCGAGCTCAAGGGCAAGCTGACCGGCTTCGCCGTCCGCGCCCCCGTGCCGACCGGCTCGGTCGTCGACCTCACCGTCGATGTCTCGCGCGAGACCTCCGTGGAGGAGATCAACGAGGCGTTCATGGGCAAGGCCGACAAGGGCGACCTCGAGGGCATCCTGCGCTACACCGACGACCCGATCGTCTCCTCGGACATCGTCAAGACGACGCATTCGGCGATCTTCGATTCCCAGCTGACGCTCGTGCTCGACGGGACCATGGTCAAGGTCGTGGCCTGGTACGACAACGAGTGGGGCTACTCCAACCGCTGCGTGGAGCTCGCACAGCGCGTGCTGGTGCATGCGCACGCTTGACGATCTCGACGTCGCGAGCAAGCGGGTCCTCGTCCGCGTCGACTTCAACGTGCCGCTGGACGACCGGCTGAGCATCACCGACGACGCCCGCATCCGCGGCGCGCTGCCGACGCTGCGGGAGCTGCGCGAGAAGGGCGCCGCGCAGCTCGTGCTGCTCGCCCATCTCGGCCGCCCCAAGGACCGTGAGCCCGAGTTCTCGCTCAAGCCCGCCGCCGAGCGCCTGCTCGACCTGCTCGCGGTCGACGTGGCGCTGGCGCCCAATCTCGACGAGGTGCCCGTGGCCGAGGTCGTGATGATCGAGAACGTCCGCTACGAGCCGGGGGAGACCAAGAACGATCCCGAGCTGGCCAAGCGCTACGCGGCGCTCGCCGACGTCTACGTCAATGACGCCTTCGGCGCCGCCCACCGCGCCCACGCCTCGACCGAGGCGGTCGCGCACCTGCTGCCGGCCGCCGCGGCGCGCCTGCTCGAGCGCGAGGTCAAGACGCTCACTGGGATCCTGCACGATCCCCAGCGCCCGCTGGTGGCGGTCGTCGGCGGCGCCAAGGTGACCGACAAGCTCGGGGTGCTCGACGCGTTCCTCGAGCGCGCCGACAGCGTGCTGATCGGCGGCGCCATGTGCTTCCCGTTCTTCTCCGCCCAGGGCCACGACGTCGGCGACTCGCTGTGCGAGTCCGAGGGCGTCGAGCCAGCGCAGCGCGCGCTCGACGGCGGCGGCGACAAGCTGCGGCTGCCGCAGGACCTCGTCGCCGGCCGCGCGTTCTCCGCCGACACCGAGGTGCGCGCGCTCGACGGCGTCGACGTGCCCGAGGGCTGGATGGGCCTCGACATCGGGCCGCGCTCCTCGGAGGCCTACGCCGACGTCATCCGCGACGCCGGCACGGTGTTCTGGAACGGCCCGATGGGCGCCTTCGAGCTGGAGCCGTTCGCGGCCGGCACGCGCCGCGTCGCCGAGGCGATGGCGGAGTGCGAGGGCACCACGGTCGTGGGCGGGGGCGACTCCGCCGCGGCACTCGCCGACTTCGGCCTCGTCGATCGCATCGACCACGTTTCGACTGGCGGCGGCGCGTCGCTTGAGCTGATCGAGGGCAAGCCCCTCCCGGGCGTGGAGGCACTGACATGAGTCCTGACCGCACACCGTTCATCGCGGGCAACTGGAAGATGTACAAGACGATCGCGGAGGCCGAGCAGTTCATCTCCGCGCTGCTGCCGAAGGTCTCCTCGATCGACGGCGTCGACGTGGGGATCTGCGTCCCGTTTCTGTCGCTGCAGGCGATGGTCGACTCCGCGCGCGGCTCGCGCGTGCAGGTGTACGCGCAGACGATGCACGACGCCGACGAGGGCGCCTTCACCGGCGAGGTCTCGCCGAAGATGCTGGCCGAGATCGACGTCGACGGCGCGGTCCTCGGGCACTCCGAGCGGCGCGAGCTGTTCGGCGAGACCGATCGCGCGCTGGCTCTGAAGGTCCCGGCGGCACTCGAGGCCGGGTTGACGCCGATCCTGTGCGTCGGCGAGACCGAGGAGGAGCGCGAGCGCGGCGACACGGAGCGCAAACTGCGCCACCAGGTCCAGGAGGGACTCGAGAAGGTCCCGCTCGAGCGGCTGCCCGAGGTCGTCGTCGCCTACGAGCCGATCTGGGCGATCGGATCCGGGCGCAGCGCGACGGCCGAGCAGGCCCAGGAGGCCGTCGCGTTCGTGCGCGCGCTCGTCGAGGGCTTCGACAAAGCGGCCGGCCGGGCGGTGCGGATCCTCTACGGCGGCTCGGTCAAGCCCGAGAACGCGAACGAGCTGCTCGCCCTGCCGGACATCGACGGGGCGCTCGTGGGCGGGGCCAGCCTCGACCCGGATTCGTTCGCCCGCCTCATCGAGATCGCGGCGGAGCTGAGGGCGAGGTGAGCACCGTCCCCTCCGTCTGCCTGGTGATCCTCGACGGGTGGGGGCTGGCGCCGGACGGTCCGGGGAACGCGGTCTCGCTCGCCGATACACCCGTCTTCGACGCTCTCTGGGAGCGCTACGACCACACGACGCTGACCGCGTGCGGTGAGGCGGTCGGGCTGCCGGCCGGCCAGATGGGCAACTCCGAGGTCGGTCATCTCAACCTCGGCGCGGGCACGATCGTCCCGCAGGACCTGCTCCGCATCGACAAGGCGGTCGACGAAGGCTCGCTGGCCGAGAACGACGTGATCCTCGACGCGCTGCGCGCCGCGCCGCGGGTGCACCTGATCGGGCTCGTGTCCGACGGCGGCGTGCACTCCTCCGACGGCCACCTCGAGGCGCTGATCGAGATCGCCGCCAAGGAGGGCGTCGAGGACCTCGTCCTGCACGCCTTCACCGACGGCCGCGACACCTCGCCGCACGGCGCCGCGGACTTCCTCAAGACGGTCCAGGGGTGGATGGACGACGCGGGCGTCGGGCGGATCGGCTCCGTCGTCGGGCGCTACTTCGCGATGGACCGCGACACGCGCTGGGACCGCACGGAGAAGGCGGTCAAGCTCCTCATGGAGGGTGTGGCCGAGCACGAGGCGGAATCCGGGGAGGCGGCCGCGAAGGCGGCCTACGAGCGCGGCGAGACGGATGAGTTCATCACGCCGACGAAGGTGGGGAACGAGGACTCGACGATCCGCCCCGGCGACTCCGTGTTCGCCTTCAACTTCCGGCCCGACCGGATGCGCCAGATCACCGAGGCGCTGACCAAGGCGGGAGTCGACCGCTATGCGACGCTGGCCGAGTACGAGGAGGGCTGGCCGTACCCGGTCGCCTTCCCGCCCGCGCGCCCTGAGATGACGCTCGCGAAGCTCATATCCGAGCGCGGCGAGACGCAGCTGCACGTCTCCGAGACCGAGAAGTACCCGCACGTGACGTACTTCTTCAACGGCGGCGAGGAGGAGCCCTACGAGGGCGAGGTGCGCGAGCTCGTCGACTCCCCGCGCGACGTGCCGACGTACGACAAGAAGCCCGAGATGAGCGCCCGCGAGTCTTCCGACGCGTTCATCCGCCACTGGGAGGAGGACCGCCCGGTGTTCGGGATCATCAACTTCGCCAACGCGGACATGGTCGGCCACACCGGCGTCATTCCCGCTGCGGTCAAAGGCATCGAGACCGTCGACGAGTGCCTTGGCCGGGTGATCGAGGCGGTGCACGGGACGGGCGGCGCGTGCATCATCGTCGCCGACCACGGCAACGCCGACGAGATGCTCGAGGAGGACGGCTCGCCGGACACCGCCCATTCACTCAATCCGGTCCCGTTCGTGGTGACGTTGGACACTGCCCGTATCGATGGCGAGGGCATCCTCGCCGACGTCGCGCCGACCGTGCTGGCGCTGCTCGGCATCGAGCAGCCGCTCGAGATGACCGGCCGCTCGCTGATGGCCGGCGACTGAGAGGGGAAGACATGCCGGAGCGCTCGAGCCACCCGCCCGCAACGATCTCGTGGACCGACCTCGAGACCACCGACCAGGACGGTGCCAAGGCCTTCTACGGCGGGCTCTTCGGCTGGGAGTACGAGGACATGCCGGTCGGCGAGCACGGGACCTACTCGATGGCGAAGCTGAACGGGCGCTCTGCGGCCGCGATGTCCGGGCAGCGCCCCGAGGACACCGAGCGCGGCGTCCCGCCGCACTGGAACGTCTACGTCACGGTCGAGGATGTGGTCGCCACGGCCGGCAGGATCGCCGGAGCCGGCGGCCAGGTGCTCGCGGAGCCCTTCGACGTCTTCGACGCCGGGCGGATGACGGTCGCGGCCGACCCGAGCGGCGCCATCCTCTGCTTCTGGCAGCCCGGCACGAACATCGGGGCCGAGGTCGTCAACGAGCCGGGCGCGCTGACCTGGGCCGACACCGCGACGACCGACGCGCCGGCCGCCCAGGCGTTCTACTCGGCTCTGCTGGGCTGGCGCTTCGACCAGATGAGCGAGCAGCCCCCGTACTGGGTGATCCTCAACGGCGAGCGCAGTCAGGGCGGGATGACGGTCCCGCCGCCCGGCGTGCCCTCGAACTGGTTCCCGTACTTCGCGGTCGACGACGTCGAGGCGACGGCGCAGATCGCCCAGGAGACGGGCGGCACGCCCTTCCTAGGACCGATCGACCTTCCCAACGGCGGGCGCTTCACGCTCATCCAGGACCCGCAGAGGGCACCGTTCGGGATCAACCAGGGCGAGATGGACGACTAGGCGGTTGAACGCGCAACAACCATGGGGATAAGCTCTGCCCGCGTGAACGTCAGGGTGCCAACCCCACCGGATCAGGCGGAGCTCGGCGAGGCCGAGCTCGGGGCCTGGCGCGGCCTGGTCCGTGTCCACGCCGCCCTCGTGCGCGAGCTCGACGCCGAGCTCGACGCGCGCCACGGGCTGCCGCTGTCCTCCTACGAGGTGCTGCGCTGCCTCAGCCGCGCGCCCGGCGGGAGATTGCGAATGGCGGAGCTGGCCGAGCACGTGCTGCTCAGCCGCTCCGGCATGACGCGCCTGATCGACCGCCTCGAGCGCGAGGGAATGGTGTCGCGCTCGACCTGCGACAAGGACGGTCGCGGGTGCTACGCGGGGCTGACGGACCTCGGGCGGGAGACCGTCGAGCAGGCACGCACGACGCACATCGCCGTGGTCCGCGCCGGCTTCCTGCGGCACTTCTCCGAAGCCGAGATGCGCGAGATGGCGACGATGTTCGAGCGCGTGCTCCCACGGCCCGCGTAGCGCTGCCCGGCTTCGAGATCCATCACCGCGACCCGGGGTCGAGCGCCCGGTCCGGCACGCTGCGGCTCGCCCACGGTGAGGTCCGCACGCCCGCCTTCGTCCCGCTCGCGACCAAGGCCGTGATCAAGACGCTCGAGGTCGAGGAGGCCGCCGGCCTCGGCTACGACATGGTGCTCGGCAACACGTTCCACCTCTTCCTCTCGCCCGGGCACGGGCTGATCCGGCGGATGGGCGGCCTGCACCGCTTCATGCGCTGGGACCGGCCGGTGATCACCGACTCGGGCGGCTTCCAGGTCTTCTCGATGGGCCACGGGACGGTCGCCGACGAGATCAAGGGCCGCCGGGCACACGGCGATCGCACCGGCTCGATCCTCGCGATCGCCGAGGAGGGCGTGCGCTTCCGCTCCTACCTCGACGGCTCCGAGCGCTTCATGGCGCCGGAGACCTCGATGGAGGTCCAGGCCGCGCTCGGCTCGGACATCGCGCTCGTGTTCGACGAGTGCACGCCCTTCAACGTCACCCGCGAGTACACCGCGCGCTCGACCGAGCGCACCCACCGCTGGCTCGACCGCTGCCTCGCCTGGCACGCCGAGCACGGCTCGCCGGACCAGGTCGTCTACGGGATCGTGCAGGGCGGCGTCGACGAGGACCTCCGCCGCGCCTCCGCCCAGGAGGTCGCCGCGCGCGACGTCGGCGGGATCGCGATCGGCGGCTCGCTCGGCGAGGACAAGGCGCAGATGTACGAGGTCGTCGGCTGGGCGGTGCGCGAATTGCCCGAGGAGCGCCCGCGCCACCTGCTCGGGATCGGCGAGATCGACGACCTGCTGCGCGGGGTCGAGCTCGGCATCGACACCTTCGACTGCGCGATGCCGACGCGGATCGGCCGCCACGGGATGGCGATCGTCCCTGACCCGGCGACCCGCTGGCGCGTCGACCTCGCCAAGGGCCGCTACCGCGAGGCCGACGAGCCGATCCTCGAGGGCTGCCCGTGCCCGGCCTGCGCGCGCGGCTACTCACGCGCCTACCTGCATTACCTCCTCAAGGCGCACGAGACGACCGTCGCAAGGCTGCTCACGATCCACAACCTGGCCTATCTGGAGCGGTTGATGGCGGGGTTGCGTGACGCGCTGGCTGCGGGGCGGCTCGCCGAGGCGGTGGCGGCGGTGCGGGGTGGGGCCGCTCCGTGGGAGCTGGGGGAAACGGCAACTGCGGCTGGGTAGGAGAGGGTGCGAGCTGCCACGGCGGTTCGCGAGGCCGGGTGTGCGGAGTTGAGTCGCATAGTCAGCCTCAACTCCGCACACCCCCTGCCACCCACACCCGAAGCCACTCCCACCCAGCCGCCGTTGACGTTCGCCGGCTAAACCGCGGGCGCCGGCGAAGACCGCCTACCGCGTGTTGTCGTCGATCAGGCCCTTGATCTCGTCGACTGCATCCTGCACCCCACCGCGAACGTTCTCGCGCAGCTGCACGGCCCGGTTCGCGTTGTTCTGCACGGCCTGGTACGCGATAACGCCCACCACGATCACCCCGAGCAGCAGCACCAGAGCGAATACCGCACGGAACGGGCTGCGCCTCTTGCGCCGGCGTGCTGCTGGAACCGGCGCTGCCGCGCGGGCCGGGGGGCGGCGGCGGGGTGGCTCCTCGAGCGGCTCGAGCGGCCGGCGGGTGCGCTCAGCGGGCCGGCGCGTCTCTGCGCGCGTGGCGGCCGTGGCGTCGCCGAGCATCCGCGTCGCCGAGGTCGGGTCGAGGGCGGCGGTGGCGTCGGTCGGGTCGGGCGCGATGCCCTCGAGGCCGGCGCTGAGCGCGTCGGCCATCTCGAGGGCGCCCTCATAGTGGCCCTCGGGCAGCGGGTGCAGCGCGCGCATCACGGCCTCGCCGAGCGCGCGCGGGACGTCCGGATTGACATCGCTGGGCGATCCCGGCGGGCTGGCCTCCTGGAGCCTCGCGAGGTCGGTCAGGGAGGCCGCCTCGTAGGGCAGGCGGCCGGTGAGCAGCTGGTAGGACACGACCCCGAGGGCGTAGAGGTCGGCCGGCGGCCCGGCCTTCTCGCCGCGCGCCTGCTCGGGTGAGAGGTAGGCGGCGGTGCCGAGCACGGAGCCGGCCTTGGTGATCTCGGAGTCCTCGGCGGCCTTGGCGATGCCGAAATCGGCGAGCTTGACCACTCCCTCGTGGCTGCGGAGCAGGTTGCCCGGCTTGACGTCGCGGTGCACGACGCCGTTGCGGTGGGCATAGTCGAGGCCGCGGCAGGCCTGGACGAGGATGGAGACGGCCTCGTCGGGCGGCCGGGCGCCCTGGTCGCGCAGGATCTCGGCGCACGACTGGCCGTCGACGTGCTCCATCACGATGAAGTTGCGGTTCGTCTCCTCGTCGAGGCCGAAGTCGAAGACCTGGACGACGTTGGGGTGCACGAGCCTCGCCGCGGCGAGTGCCTCACGGCGGAAGCGCGCGACGAAGCTCGCGTCCTCGGCCAGGTGCTCGGCGAGCAGCTTGACCGCGACGTTGCGCTCCAGGCGCGTGTCGAACGCGAGGCGGACCGTGGACATGCCGCCCACGCCGAGGCGGCCCTCGAGGCGGTAGCGGTCGGCGAAGAGCTCGTCAGCCATTGTTCCCATCCCCCGGATTCACACCGCCGGAGTCCGGCGGTTGCACCGTCGGCACCTCCACGGTCGGGGTCGGGGTGGGCGTCGGGGTGTCCGTCGGCGTCGCGGTCGGCGTCTCCGTGGGGGTCTTGGTCGGGGTCTCGGTCGGCGTTTCGGTCGGCGTCTCGCTGGGCGACGGCGTCGGCGTCGGCGTCGACGAGGGCTTGCAGTCGCCCGGGATCTTGTCGCCGATCTGGTCGAGCCACCGGTTCAGGTTGTCCTTGAGGCGCTTATCGACGGCGCGCGGCAGCTCGGACACCCGGTTGCGGGCCTGCTGCAGCGAGCTCTCCGCCTCCGAGCACTGCTCGTCGCCGACGCGCTGGGCGATGCGGTCGACGTTGTCCTTGAGCGCCTGGGCTCGATCCTGCGGGATCAGCTTCGGGTTCGAGCCGCCGCAGGCGGACAGCAGCAGGGCGGCGAGCGCCAGCCCCAGGGAGAGCAGTCGAGACATCGGGCTATTGACCGTACTGAAGGCGCTCGGCGAGCGAGTCGGGAAGGTTGGCGGCCCGGATCGCCGCCTGCGCCCCCGCGATGTCGTACTCCGCACGGCGCCAGCGCGCCGTCCATGCCTCCGTGTCGAGCAGCAGCCACGCCGCCCGCGGGTCGCCGTCGCGCGGCTGGCCCGTGCTCCCCGGGTTGATCAGCCAGCCACCGGCGGAGATGTCGAGCTCGTCGCCCTCGCGGCGCGTCGAGCCGGTGGCCGACTCGCCCTCGTTGCGGTGGAAGGAGAGGGCGACGTGGGAGTGGCCGATGAACGACACGCGGTACTCGGTGGCGTCGAGGCACAGCTCGGCGGTCAGGCCGGAGAGCACGTACTCCCAGATCGGGTCGCGCGGGGAGGCGTGGTAGAGGCCGACGCCCTCGGCACCGCCCTCAGGAGACAGCGAGAGCAGGAACTCGCGCGTCTTGGGCTCGATCGTCTCCTTGGTCCACTGGGCGGCCAGCGCGGCGCCGCGCGAGAAGTCCTCGAGCGAGAGCACGTCGACGACCGCGAGGTCGTGGTTGCCGGCCAGGCAGATCGCGCAGTGCTCCATCGCGAGCGCCACCGAGGCGTCCGGGTCGCCGCCGTAGCCGACGAGGTCCCCGAGGCACCACAGCTCGTCCGCCTCGGCCTCGGCAGCCGCGATGACCGCCTCGAAGGCGTGCTTGTTGCCGTGGATGTCCGAGGCGATGGCGATGCGCATGCGTACAGTCTTTTCGGTGAGGAGGACGGTTGGCCTGCCGATCGCTCTGGTCGCCGCGGTGGTGGTGGCCGAGGCGGCCGTGCTCCTCCTCCGACCCCGCGATCTCGGGCCTGCTCCGCTTCCGGTGGAGGCGCGAGCCTATTTCAGTCACGCACAGCTTGGAAAGGCCGAATCGTTCCGGAACGGTCAGCTGTGGCTGTACGGTGCGAGCCTCCTGATCGAGGGCGGCATGCTGATCGCGATCGTCCGGCGCCCGCCCGAGCGCCTGCGCCGTGCGGGGCGGCGCCATCCGGTGGTGGCCGGAGCGTTCGCCGCGGCGGCGATCTCGGTCGCCGTGGGGCTCGCCCCGTTGCCGGTGAGCGCGATCGCGCAGGAGCGGGCGAGGGACGTCGGCCTGGTGACCCAGGGGTGGTGGGGGTGGGCGGGCGACGTCGCCAAATCCCAGGCGATCGGCGCGCTGTTCGCCGCGGGCGGCGGCGCGCTGTTGATGGTCGGGATGCGCCGCTTCGGCCGCCGCTGGTGGATACCCGGTGCGGCCGCCGTCGTCGCGTTCGGCGCGATCATCACCTACGCCGGGCCGGTCGTCCTCGATCCGCTCTTCAACACCTTCAAGCGGCTCCCGCCCGGCCAGACGCACTCCGACGTGCTCGACCTCGCCCGCCGGGCGGGGGTCGACGTCGGCCAGGTCTATGAGATCGACGCCTCGCGCCGCACGAGCGCCGCCAACGCCTACGTCAACGGCATCGGCCACACCAAGCGCGTGGTGCTCTACGACACGCTGCTGAAGCACTACACCCCCGCCGAGCTGCGGATCGTCGTCGCCCACGAGCTCGGGCACGTGCGCCATCGCGACGTCCCGCGCGGCCTGCTCTACCTCCTGATCGTGGCGCCGTTCGGCCTGTTCGCCGTCGCCAGCCTCGGCGAGCGCCTCGCTCCGAGGGACGCCGCGGGCACGCCGCTGGCGTTGCCGGGGCTGCTGCTCGCGGTCGCGCTCGTCTCGACGGTCATCACGGTGGAGTCAAACCAGCTCTCACGCGCGGTCGAGCGCAGCGCGGACGCCTTCGCGCTCGAGCTCACGCGCGAGCCGCAGACCCAGATCGCCTTCCAGCGCAAGATCGCGATCCAGAACGTCTCGGACCCCGCCCCGCCGGGCTGGGTCACGTTCCTGCTCGGCACCCACCCGCCGACGCTGGAGCGGATCGGTCAGGCCGCCGCGGCGGCCAGGGCTTCGACGCGAGAGGGGTAGACGCGGAAGCGACCGGTCAGGTTCGTGATCTCGAGCAGCCGGCGGACGGGGCCGTCGAGCGCCACGACGAGCATCGTCTTGCCGCTCGACTCCGCCTCCGTGGAGGCGTGCATGATCGCGCCGAGCGCCGTCGAGTCGATGAAGTCGACCTCGGTGAGGTCGAGCACGACGCAGGGCTCCGCGCCGGCGGTCGCCATCGACAGCACGGTGGCCAGGCGCGGGGCGGCGGCCAGGTCGAGCTCGCCGGTGGCGGTGACGAGCAGCGCGCCCTCGACGGGGTCGAACTCGACGGTGTAGCCCACGTCCTCAGGCTGGGTCGCTTCCATGTCTCTCCTCGCCGATCTCGGGCAGGCTCTTGATGCCTTCCTTGGTATGCCACTTCCCGTAGTTGTCCTCGAGCGCGTCGATCAGCTCGCGCATCAGGCGCGGGGAGAGGTTGACGCGGGTCACGACCACGCCGGGGACCTCATCGTCCTCGACCTCGTGATCCACGCGGGCGAAGGTGATGCTGAACTCGTAGTCCGAGTGCGAGACGTTCGCGAAGTTCGCGTAGTGCCCGGCCATGATCTCCGGGGTGGTCTGCAGGTTGATGTGGCGCTCGCGGTCGCTTTCGGCCATCCAGGCTTAGTATCGCGCACGTGCGGTACCTCGTGCTCGCGGTCGGGCGGCTGCGCCCGCCGTTCTCAGACGACGTCGAGCACTACGCCAGGCTGCTGCGCCGCCTGGCACGGGTCGAGATCGTCGAGGTGGCCGACGACGAGGCGCTCGAGCGCCGGATCCCCGAGCGCGCTTACGTGGTTCTGCTCGACGCCGGCGGCGCCGCCCACTCCTCGGAGGCGTTCGCGCGCTTCCTCGAGCGGCGCCGCCAGGGCGGCCTCGACGTCTGCTTCGTGATCGGCGGCCCGTACGGGACCGGCGTCGAGCGCCACGACCACGTGCTCTCGCTCGGCCCGATGACGCTCCCGCACCAGCTCGCCCGCGTGGTGCTGCTGGAGCAGCTCTTCCGCGCCCACAAGATCCTGGCGGGCGAGCCCTACCATCACTGACGTGCCCCCGGGACCCCTGGAAGAGCTCCGCAGCGCCATCGAGGACGCGGCGGCCGAGCTGCGCAACGGCAAGCCCGGCACGGGAGTCCGCCCGTCGCTCGAGCGGCCGAAGCAGGCCGGCTTCGGCGACTACTCCTCCAACGCCGCGATGCTGCTCGCGCCGGCGCTCGGCGCGCCGCCCCGGGAGATCGCGGAGCGCCTGGCGGGGACGCTGTCGGGCACGCTGGGCGAGCGCCTTGACCGCGTCGAGGTCGCCGGCCCCGGCTTCCTCAACGTCTTCCTGTCCGAAGGCTGGTTCGCGGCGGCGCTCGAGGACCTGCTGGCCGCCGGCGAGGCGTTCGGCACGGGCGCCCCAGCGCAGCCCGAGAAGGTCCTGATCGAGTTCGTCTCCGCCAACCCGACCGGCCCGCTGACCGCCGCCAGCGGCCGCCATGCGGCGTACGGCGACGCGCTGGCGCGGATCCTCGAGCTCGCCGGCCACGCCGTCTCCCGCGAGTACTACTTCAACGACTCGGGCTCCCAGGTCGACCGCCTCGGCGAGTCGATCCTCGCCCGCGCCAAGGGCGAGGAGGTGCCGGAGGACGGCTACCAGGGCGACTACGTCGACGAGCTCGCCCAGCGCATCGACGGCGCCGCCGGCCTGGACGCCTCGGTGCTCGCCCAGCACGGCGTCGACGCGATCATGACCGGCATCCGGGCGACGCTCGAGGCCTACCGCGTGACGTTCGACTCGTGGTTTCTCGAGCGCAGCCTCCACGAGGGCGAGCCGAGCCCCGTCGAGCGCGTGATCGCGCTGCTGGGGGAGAAGGGCCACGTCTACCGCTCGGAGGGCGCCGTGTGGCTGCGCACGAGCGCGTTCGGCGACGACAAGGACCGCGTGCTCGAGCGCTCGAGCGGCGAGACGACCTACTTCGCCAACGACGTCGCCTACCACGAGGACAAGCTCGAGCGCGGCTACGACCGCATGATCAACCCGCTCGGCTCCGACCACCACGGCTACATCGCCCGTATGAAGGCCGCGATGGCCGCGCTCGGCGTCGAGCCCGACCGGCTCGAGATCCCGATCCTGCAGTTCGTGCACATCGTCGAGGGCGGCCGCCGCGCGTTGATGTCCAAGCGCCGCGGCGACTTCGTGACGCTCGAGGACCTGATCGCCGAGATCGGCGTCGACGCGGCCCGCTTCTACATGCTCAGCCGCTCACACGAGTCGACGGTCGACCTCGACCTCGAGCTGGCGCGCGAGCAGTCGAGCGAGAACCCGGTCTACTACGTGCAGTACGCCCACGCGCGGATCGCCTCGATGCTCGTCAAGGCGGGCGACGACCGCGTCGAGGCGGCGCTCGGAGCGGGCGCGCGGCCGGAGGCGCTGCACCCGGCCGAGCGCGAGCTGATCAAGAAGCTGCTGGCCTTCCCCGCCGAGGTCGCCGAGGCGGCCGAGCGGCGCAGCCCGCACCGCATCGCCGCCTACGCGCTCGAGCTCGCCCAGGTCTTCACGGCCTTCTACCGCGACTGCCACGTGGTGGGCGCGGAGCCTCCGTCGCTCGAGGACTTCCGGATCACGCTGAGCGTCGCCGCCCAGCGCGTCATCGCACGGGCGCTGGGCCTGCTGGGGGTTGCGGCGCCGGCATCGATGTGACCGCGTCGTAGAGGGCGACCTGGCGCTCCAGCGCGCCGCGGTAGGCCTCTGTGCGGTCCGGGTCGGGGGCGAACGTCTCGCCCAGCGGCGCCTCGACCTCCTCGGCGCGCTCGAGGTGGCCGAGCACCTCGAGCGCGAGCAGGGCCGCGCCGCGGCTCGAGCCCTCGTCGACCTCCGACAGCGCGACCGGGCGGCCGAGCGCGTCGGCCATGATCTGCGTCCACGCGTGCGAGTTGACGAGCCCGCCGCCCGTGCCCACCACCTCGCGCTCGCCGGGCAGCGCCTCGGACAGCTCGAGCTCCATCAGGCGGAAGCGCAGCGCCACCGCCTCGAGCCCCGCGCGCAGCAGGTCGAGCGGCTCGGTGGCGGGGGTCAGGCCGCCGATCGTCGCCCCCGCCGCGTCGCTCCAGCCCGGGCCGCGCTCGCCTGACAGCAGCGGCAGGACGGTGAGGCCGTGCGCGTCGGGCTCCATCGCGGCGATCGCCCGCTCGGCCTCGCCGGCGTCCTCGGGCAGGCGCGTGAGCCGCCGCAGCCAGGCGACGACGCTGCCGCCGTCCGACAGCGAGCCGCCGATCACGACGCGCTGCGCGTCGGCCCGGTAGCGCCACAGGCCGCGCGTGATCTCCGGCACCTCCTCGGTGCGCCACAGCACGCGCAGCGCCCCGCTGGTGCCCACCATCAGCGCCGCACGGTCAAGCGTGCCGCAGCCGCTGCCGAGGTTGGAGCACGCGCCGTCGCCCCAGGCCGGGAACCAGCGCGCGTCGCGCAGCCCCGGCCAGCGCTCGGCCCACTCCGGCCTCAGGCCGCTGCGCGGGCTGTCGTCGATCGGCGGCAGCCGGTCCGCGATGTCGCGCGTCAGCTCCTCGTCCCACGTGCACGTGCGCTGGTCGAGCAGCCCGGTGCCCGAGGCCATCGAGATGCTCGCCGTCGCGTCGCCGAGCAGCCGCCGCTGCACGTACTCCCCGGGCGAGATCCACGTCCGCACGCGCTCGAAGCGCTCGGGTTCGGTCTCGCGCAGCCACGCCAGCTTGGCCGGCCAGTAGCTCGAGTGCAGGCGGCAGCCGGTGCGCTGGTGGACGGCGTCCTCGTCCAGCTCGCCCCGCAGCCGCGCCGCGGCCGCCGCCGCGCGGCGGTCGGCCCACGTGTAGACCGGCGTCAGCGGCTGCCCTTCGCCGTCGAGCCCGAGCAGCGAGTGCCACATCGTGCTGATCGCCACCGCCTCGACCTGCGGGCCCGTCTCCATGGCCGCGTCGAGCGCCTGCGCGACGAGCTCCAGCAGCCCCTCGGGATCGAGCTCGGCCGTCCCGTCGGGCGCCGCGCGCGCCCGGTGCTCGAGCTGGGCGGCCTCGCCCTGCGAGCCACCGTGCTCATCCCACAGCGACGAGCGCACGGAGGACGAGCCGATGTCGAGGACGAGGACGCTCACAGGCCCTTGAAGACGTTCAGCCCCAGCGAGTCGAGCGCGTTCTGAGCCCCGCCGTTGAGCCGCGTCAGCTCGCCCGTCATCAGCAGCACGCCCATCGCGATCAGCACGAGGCCGGACAGCGCGGTCACGATCGTCCAGCGGTCGCGCAGCCAGCGGAACGCCGAGGTCGCGCGGCTGAACGCGACGGCGGTGAGCATGAACGGCACCGCCAGCCCGGCCGAGTAGCAGGCCAGCAGCAGCGCGCCCTTGCCCACGGTGTCCTGCACCGACGCGGCGGTGAGGATCGAGCCCAGCGTCGGCCCGACGCACGGCGTCCAGGCGAACGCGAACGCCGCCCCGGCCACGAGCGGGCCACCCGAGCCGGCACGCGAGATCAGCGCGTCGGGCCGCCATTCGCGGTTCAGGCGCGGCACGAACGGCGTGATCACGAACAGCACGCCGAGCGCGATGATCACCGCGCCGGCGACCTTGTCGAGCGTGCCGCGCGAGTCCTGCAGCGTCGAGCCGAGGCCCGTGGCCGTCATCCCGAGCGCTACGAAGACGACGGTGAAGGCGAGGCAGAAGACGATCGCCGGCAGCAGCACGCGAGCCCGCTCGCCGCGCTGGAGCTCGCCCATCGTCACGCCCGAGACCGCCGACAGATAGCCCGGCACGAGCGGCAGCACGCAGGGGGAGATGAAGGAGACGAAGCCGACCGCGAAGGCCGCGACGACCGTGGTGTCGACCCCGTCGTTCACCGGCGGTCGTAGGCCGCGAGCTCCGCGTCAAGCCGGCGCGCATCCTCGTCGGCGAGCGGCTCGGAGGCGGGGGCGGACGGCTCGGCCCGGCGGCGGAAGCGGCGCGCCGCGACCACCAGCCCGGCGAGCGCGAGCAGCCCCAGCACGATCGGTACGAGGTAGGCCGCGAGGCTGAAGCCCTTCTCCTCGGGCGTCGCCAGCACGCTCGGGCCGAACTGGTCGACCAGCGCGTCCTTGACCTGCTGCTTGTTCTTGCCGAGGGCGATCTGGCGGCGGATGAAGGCGCGCTCCTGGTCGGCGACGGCTGAGGTGGAGACGTTGAGCGCGGTCTTGCACTCCACGCACATCACCTCGTCCTCGATGTCGGGCAGCGAGGCGCGCGGCGCCGCGCCGGTCGCGAACACGACGAGAACGAGCGCGAGCAGCAGCGGCCTCATGCCTTCTCCCTCAGCAGCGGCGGCAGCGTGCGGTCGAGCCACTGCTGGTCGACCGGGCCGCGGCGCTGCGCGGCGATCCGCCCGCGGCGGTCGACCACGAACGTCTCCGGGAAGGCGCGCGAGCCGTAGCGGTCGGCGAAGTTGCCGTCCTTGTCGCGCAGGCTGGGGTAGCTGAGCTTGAAGCGGCGCACGAAGCCGAGCGCGTTGTCGGAGACGTCCTGGTAGTTGGCGCCGAGCACGAGCGCGCCCTGGCCCGAGATCGCCTGCTGGGTCTTCTCGAGCAGCGGCAGCTCCTCCGTGCACGGCTTGCACCAGGAGGCCCAGAAGTTCAAGACGACGACCTTGCCCTTGTAGTCGGCGAGGGACGACGTGCCCGCGCGGCCGAGCACCGGGAGACGCGCCGTCGGCGCGTCGACCCGCTTCCCGGCGAGGATCGCGTCGTCGATCGATGTGTCCGCCTGCCGCGACGCGACGCCGTAGGCCAGCAGCCCCACCAGCAGCGCGGCGGCGAGGATCACGGCCCAGGAGGCACGGAAGCGCATCCCCCAAGGCTAGATCGTGCGGACAGCACGCGTTCGTCCCAGTGTCTCGAACGCGCCCGATTCAGTGGCTGCACACGGCGCGCTCACGGAGACGAAGCGGCGAACGGGTCTCGAACCCGCGACCTCGAGCTTGGGAAGCTCGCGCTCTACCAGCTGAGCTATCGCCGCGCGGGCGAGAAGATTAGCTACCAGGCCTGGCTGGTGCCACAGTGCGGGCAGCCCACGGAGGTCGTGACCTCCGCCTTGAAGGCGTAGCCGCACTGGCAGCGATACAGCGCCTGATCCTCGGGCGGCGGCGTGCGCTGGGCGCGCAGGCGCTCGGAGGCCCGGAGGTCGATCGGGGCCGGTCGGCGCTCCCCTCGGCGGGGGCGGCGGTCGATGTGGGTGGCGCGCTGCATGAGTAAGTCTTCGACAACAACAACGCAAAACTTGCGTGAAGGTTTCTCGGACGTCCAAACCCGGACGCATCGGCCTCGCCATAATGGGGCTGTGGACCCTGCCCGCAAGCGCAAGTTCCGGTTCGTGATCGCCCTCAGCTGCGCTCTGCTGCTGGCTTCCGCGCTCATCTACACGAGCTTCTCCGCCTCCAGCGAGGCGCGCTCGCCGAGCCAGCTCGCCGTCGCCGCGAAGCCTGGCCGGGTGTACGAGTTGACGGGCAAGGTCGAGCCGGGCTCGATCTCGAGCCGGGGCACGACCCACCGCTTCCGGGTCCGCGACCGCGGCGGCCACGTCTCGATCCCCGTGTCCTACACCGGTGCGCTGCCGGATCCCTTCCGCGACGGGCGCGAGATCATCGTCGACGTGCGCAAGCAGGGCGCCACCTTCGTCGGCGAGCGCGACACCCTGGTGACGAAGTGCCCGTCGAAGTTCTCGGCCGAGAAGAAGACCTGATCGCGTGCTGAGCCTCGGCTCGGGCTGCCTGTGGCTGGCGCTGGGTGTGGCGCTCTACGGGATCGGCGCGTCCCTCCATGGGGCGACCGGCGGCGGGCGCGCGTGGGTCGACTCCGGCCGCCGCGCGGTCTACGCGACCGCCGGCGTCGTGGTCGTGGCGTTCGGCGTGCTCGAGGCCGCCTTCCTGCGCTCGGACTTCGCGCTCAGCGTCGTGGCCGACCACTCGTCGACCACGACCCCCGCCTTCTACCGCGCCACCGCAGTGTGGTCCTCGCAGGAGGGCTCGCTGCTGCTGTGGGTCCTGCTGCTGGGGCTGTGGTCGAGCCTGATGCTGTTCCTCACCCGACGCCGCGCGCGCGAGGTCGCCCCCTACGCGGCGGCCGTGCTGCTCGGCTTCGCGGTCTTCTTCCTCTCGCTGCTCGTGTTCCTCGAGAACCCGTTCGACCGCGCGCCGACCGTGGTGGCGGAGGGCGCGGGCCTCAACCCGCTGCTGCGCCACCCGAGCATGATGATCCACCCTCCGATGCTCTACTCGGGCTACACGCTGTTCGCCGTGCCGTTCGCGTTCGCGATCGGCGCGCTGATCACGCGGCGCCTGGACGCGGAGTGGATCCGCCTGACGCGGCCGTTCACGCTCGCGGCCTGGTTCTTCCTCGGATGCGGGATCCTGCTGGGCGCCCGCTGGTCCTACACCGAGCTCGGCTGGGGCGGCTACTGGGCCTGGGACCCGGTGGAGAACGCGTCGCTGATGCCGTGGCTGATCGGCACGGCGTTCCTGCACTCCGTGATGATCCAGGAGAAGCGCGGGATGCTGAAGATCTGGAACGTCTCGCTCGTGCTGGCGACGGGCGTGCTCGCGATCCTCGGCACGTTCCTGGTGCGCTCGGGGATCCTCAACTCGATCCACGCCTTCGGCGCCTCGACGCTCGGTGTGCCGTTCCTGATCCTGATCTGCGGCCTGATCGCGGGGTCGGTGGCGCTCGTGCTCTTGCGGGCGAAGGACCTGCACTCCGAGCAGCACCTCGACTCGCTGCTCTCGCGCGAGGCGATCTTCCTGCTCAACAACCTCGTGCTGGTGGGCCTCTGCTTCGTGATCTTCTGGGGCACGTTCTTCCCGCTCATCTCCGAGGCGCTGACGGGCAACGAGGCGTCGGTCGGTCCGCCGTGGTTCGACCGCTACATCGTGCCGCTGTCGCTGCTGCTCGTGCTGCTGTCGGGGATCGGGCCGGTGATCGCGTGGCGCCACGCGACGGCGAGGAACCTGCGCCGCAACCTCGCCCGCCCGGCCGCGGTCGGGGTCGCCGCGGCGGTGGTGCTGGTGCTAGCGGGCGTGACGGGCTCGGTCAACGCGCTGCTGATGTTCTCCGCCGCCGCGTTCGTGTTCGCGGCCGTGGGGCAGGAGCTGTGGCGCGGCGTGCGCGCGCGGCGCGCGATGTCGAGCGACTCCGTGCCACGCGCGGTCGTCTCGCTCGTCCAGCGCAACCGCCGCCGCTACGGCGGCTACCTCGTGCACGTCGGGGTGTCGGTGCTGTTCGTCGGTGTCGCGGCCTCCTCGGCCTTCCAGGACGCGCGCGACATCGAGCTGCAGGTCGGGCAGACCGCCAAGGTCGGCGGCTACGAGCTGACGTACCTGAAGCCGACCGGCAAGCTGGAGGCGGCGAGCAACGGCCGGCTCGAGAAGATCGACCTCGGCGCGGTGATGCGCGTGAAGCGCGGGGGCCACGTGGTCGGCACGCTGAACACGGAGCGCTCGTTCTTCCCGTCCGCGGATCCGTCGCTCGGCCCCGTCTCGCGCTTCTTCGAGGGTGAGGCGACGAGCGAGGTCGGCCTGCGCGCCGGTCTCCGGC
>JBDTMF010000018.1:0-33074 GCA_039934455.1 Solirubrobacteraceae bacterium | reverse complement strand
AGGGGCCGAGCGATCATGCGCCGGTCATCGTCGACCTCGACGAGGCGCCGGACGGGGACCTCGGGCCGGTCGTGCCGCCGCCCTCGGCGCCCGTGACCAGGCGCGGCGCCAAGAAGCTGCCGCAGGCGCCGTAGCGCTACTCCCGCCGGCGGTCGCGATCGCGCGAGGGCTGGACTCGCTTCGGCTCGCCCGGCATCTTCGGATAGTCGGGCGGATAGGGCAGGTCGCCCGCCTCGTCGCGCTCGTACAGGTCGAGCAGCGGCTGCAGCGAGTGCGCGGCGTCGTCGATCGCGGCGTGGCGATCGCCGAAGGCGGCGAAGCGCGCGGGCATCGTCGCGACGGTGAAGTCCTCGGGCGCGACCTCGGGGAGCTCGTCCCACGTCACCGGCGCGGACACCGGGGCGCCCGGCTTGGGCCGCACGCTGTAGGCCGAGGCGATGGTGCGGTCCCGCGCATTCTGGTTGTAGTCGATGAAGATGCGCTCGCCGCGCTCCTCCTTCCACCACTTGGTGGTCACCTCGCCCGGGAGGCGCCGCTCGAGCTCGCGCCCGAACGCGATCGCGGCGTGGCGGACGTCCGTGAAGCTCCACCGCGGCTCGATCCGGACGTAGATGTGGACGCCGCGCCCGCCCGAGGTCTTCGGGAAGCCGGTGTAGCCGAGCTCCCCCAGCAGCGTCCGCGCCTCGCCCGCGACCCGCACGGCGTCGGCGAAGCCCGTGCCCGGCTGCGGATCGAGGTCGAGGCGCAGTTCGTCCGGATGGTCGACGTCGTCGCCGCGCACCGGCCACGGATGGAACGTGATCGTGCCCATCTGCGCCGCCCAGCCGACGACGGCCACCTCCGTCGGGCAGATCTCATCCGCGTGGCGGCCCGACGGGAACTGGATCCGGGCCGTCTCCACGTAGTCCGGGGCGCCACGCGGGATCCGCTTCTGGAAGAAGGCGTCGCCGCCGCCCTTCTCGCGGGTCGAGAGGACGATCCCCGGGTGGACGCCCTTCGGCCACCGCTCGAGCGTCGTCGGCCGCCGCGCGAGCGCGCGCATGATGCCGTCCTCGACTGCGAGGTAGTAGTTGACGATGTCGAGCTTGGTCACCTCGCTCGAGCGCTCGGTCGCCGGGAAGATCACGCGATCGCCGCTGGTCACGCGCAGATCGCGCCCGCCGGCGTCGAGGATCGTGGCGGCGGATGCGGCCATGTCCACTGAGTTCTACTCCTGCCGGGTGCGCCGTTCAGGCGGCGGTCACCCGCCGCGCGTCACCATTGAGCCTGTGCGCACGGTCGCGCGAGCCGCCGATCTCCTCCTTGTCGCGTTTCTCGTCTGTCTGGCGCTCACGACGGCCGCCCAACTGCGCCACAACGAGGCCGCCGGTTCGCGGGGCCACGCCCCGCACGACCGGCCGGTGTCCCACAGGATCGTCCGATGACCGGGGCGGCGGTCAGCCTCCCGACGCGCCGCCGCCCGTCCACCGCCGCGCTGGTCCGCACCACCGGGTTCGTGGCGATGGCCGTCGCCGTGGCCGCGGGCGTGCTCATCGCCCTCGCCGGCGCCGCGGCCGACCACGTCTTCCTCGTCCCGGCGCTGAAGCGCGCCTTCGCGGGGTACGTCGCGGGCCCGCTGGCGCCCTACGGCATCGTGACGCCGCTGCACGTGGTCTTCGCCGAGGTCGCGGTCATGACCGTCGCCTACGCGGTGGTGGTGGCGTGCGCGTCGCGCATCCCGCTGTGGTGGATCGGCGCGGCGGTCCTGGTCCTCCATGTCGCGTTCCTTCTGGCGCCGCCGATGCTCTCGACGGACGTCTTCAACTACATCGACGTCGCCCGGCTCGGCGGGCTCTACCACGTGGACCCGTACGTCGTGCACCCCGCGGCGAGGCGTCACGACGCCGTCTACGTCTTCGTGCACTGGCGCCACACGGTCACCGACTACGGTCCGCTGTTCACGCTCGCCGTGCGCCCGCTCGGGCGTGTCAGCGTGGCCGAGGCGCTGTGGGTGTTCAAGGCGCTCGCGGCGCTGGCCGGGCTGGGCTGTACGGCGCTGATCGGCTGGATCGCCCACCGGCGCGGTGGCTCGGCCGCCAGGGCCGTGGCCGCGTTCGGGCTCAACCCGGTGCTGCTCGTGTGGACCGTCGCCGGGGCGCACAACGACCTGCTGATGCTGCTCGCGCTGCTCGCGGGCGTGGCGCTGGTCCTCTCCGACCGGCTCGCCGCCGCGGGCGCGGCGCTCGTCGCCGCCACCGCGATCAAGCTCAGCGCGGGCCTGGTGATCCCGTTCCTCGTCCTCCGGCGCGCGCCGGGACGGCTGCGGCTCCTCGCCGGCCTCGTCGTCGCTGCCGCCCTCGTCGTGGCGATCTCGGTCGTGGCGTTCCCGGACCATGCGCTGGGGATGTTCGCGAAGCTCCAGCGCCAGGAGGCGCTCGTCGACATCGGCAGCGTGCCGCTGGGCCTCGCCTACGCGGCCGGATTTGCCCGCATCGTCCCCCGCGAGCTGCAGGTCCTGCACGTGCTGCTGGCGGCATGGATCGCCGGCTGGCTCGTGTATGTGGCCCGCGGCGGCGACGCGCTCGCAGCCGCCGGCTGGGCGCTGCTGGGCGTGATCGTCACGTCGAGCTGGCTGTTGCCCTGGTACCTCGTCTGGCCGCTGGCGCTGGCAGCGGCCACGGACCGCCGGCGGCTGCTGGTCGCCACCTGCGCGGTGGGCGCCTCCTACGCGATCGGCCACGCTCCGCTGGCGTGACGGCTAGCCTCCCTCACCGCCGTGTTCGCTCGACCTGCTTCCAGCCGCCGGCTGGTGCGGGTGACGGCAGCGTGGTCGATCGTCGTGGCCGCGCTGCTGATCGCCTGCATCCCCGCTGACGCGCCCGCCACCCCGGATTCGCCGCTGGCGCTGGTGAATCCCTTCATCGGCACGCAGGACTACGGCAACACGTTCCCGGGCGCCGCCCTGCCGTTCGGCATGGTCCAGCTCAGCCCGGACAACGGGGGCCAGGCCGGCTACGACCACGACAACACGCGCATCGACGGGTTCAGCCACACCCACCTGTCCGGCGTCGGCTGCGGGGCGCTCGGCGAGGTCCGCGTCATGCCGACGGCGGGCGCCGTCAGCTCGGAGCGCCCGGCGCGCTTCGGCTCCCCCTACCGCCACGACACCGAGACCGCGCGGCCCGGCTACTACAGCGTGGACCTCACCAAGTACGGGATCCGGGCGGAGCTCTCGGCCACCACCCGGACGGGATGGCACCGCTACACCTTCCCGGCCGGCGCGCAGGCCAACGTGCTGTTCGACGTCGGGCGGGCGAACATGCCCGTGTTCGCCTCGACGGTCGACGTGGCGGGCGACCGGACCCTGGAGGGGTCGGTCCAGGCCGGCGGCTTCTGCGGCTCCCGGGACCGCCATCGCGTCTTCTTCTCCGCGCGCTTCGACCGCCCGTTCGCCGCGACAGGGACGTGGCGCGGCGGGCGCCTGACCCCCGCCGGCCGCCACACCGCGGCCGGGCGCGACTCCAACGGCGCCTGGGTGACGTTCGACACCTCGTCGATCCAGACGGTCGGCCTGCAGGTGGGGATCTCCTACGCGAGCCTCGACGGCGCGCGCCGCAACCTCTCGGCGGAGGCCGACGGCCAGAGCTTCGACGGCGTCGTCCGCGCCGCGGCCGACCGGTGGGCGTCGATGCTCGCGCGGGCAAAGGTCGACGGCGGCTCCGGCGACCGGCGCATCGCGTTCACGACGGCGCTCTACCACGCGCTCCTGCACCCGAACGTGATCGCCGACGTCGACGGTGCGTATCCCGGCGCCGACGGGCGGGTGCACCCCCCCGGCGACCACACGGCGATGGGCAACCTCTCGCTGTGGGACACGTTCCGCACCCAGAACCAGCTGCTCGAACTGGTCGCGCCCGACGTCGCCCGCGACGTCGCGCTCTCGGTCCTCGACGGCGGCCGCCGCGGGGGCGGGTTGCCGCGCTGGTCGCTCGCGGGCGCCGAGACGAACATCATGACCGGCGATCCCGTCACGTCGTTCCTGGTCGAGAACTGGTCGGCCGGCCTGCTCGCGGGCCACGAGCAGGAGGCATACCGCGCGCTGCGGGCGAACGCGCTGGGCACGCCGCCGGCCGGCTCGCGGGTCACCGGGCGCGCGGGCCTGCGCTCCTACGCCCGCCACGGCTACATCGCGAGCGGGCTGCGCTGCCGGAACAAGGGCGGGGGCACCGACTGCTCGCACCCGGCCTCGGCGACGCTCGAGTACGCCGCCGCGGACGCGTCGCTCGCGCTCATGGCGCGGGCGCTGGGCCACGGCGGCGACGCGCGGCGGCTCGCCCGCCGCGCCAGGGGCTACCGCACGCTCTGGGACCGGCGGCTCCGGGTCTTCCGCCCGCGCGGGAGCGACGGGCGCCGACTCGCGCCCTACGACCCGCGCACGGGCGCGGACCAGTTCCACGAGGGCGGCGCGTACCAGTACCAGTGGCTCGTCCCTCAGGATCCGGCCGGGCTCGTGGGCCTGCTCGGAGGGCGCCGGGCGGCGGCGCAGCGGCTCGACGCCTTCTTCGACTACCGGGCGCTGCTGCGCGACCCGTCCGCCACCGCCCACCACGCCTGGGTCGAGCACCCCTACGAGTACTACGGCGCCGTCACCTACAACCCGAACAACGAGCCCGACCTGCACGCCCCCTACCTGTACGCCTGGACCGGGCAGCCGTGGAAGACCGCGACCGTGGTCCGCGCCGCGGAGACGCTGTTCACGAACGGGCCGGAGGGGATGACCGGCAACGACGACCTGGGCACCGTGTCGGCCTGGTACGTCCTCAGCTCGCTCGGCCTGTACCCGACGAT
Source organism: Solirubrobacteraceae bacterium (assembly GCA_039934455.1). Classification (GTDB taxonomy): domain Bacteria; phylum Actinomycetota; class Thermoleophilia; order Solirubrobacterales; family Solirubrobacteraceae; genus DASQFQ01. Next base: position 28,247 of record JBDTMF010000018.1, on the reverse strand, counting down.
GAGCGGCGGCGGCTTCTTCGTGCTCAGCACGCCCCAGTTCCCGCACGCCGAGCTCTCACTCGGCGCGATCGGCTCGCGCCAGGGCGGCACGCTCACGATCGACGCGCCGGGCACGAGCGCGGCGCGGCGCTACGTCGCGGCGGCGAGCATCGGCGGTCGCCCCGTCCGCCGCACCTGGCTGACCCGCGCCGCCGTCGCCCACGGCGGGCGCCTCGCGTTCACCGTCTCGCCGCACCCCACGCGCTGGGGCACGGCGCCCGGCGCCGCGCCGCCGTCGGTCGTCCGGAGCCGGCCGGCGGCGAGCCGGAATCCGTAGCCGTGACGTAGCGTCCCCGTGGTGCCGTCCGTGACCTACACCATCCCCGGTCTCGTCCTGACCGAGCACGAGTTCTCGGTGCCGCTCGATCACGCGCGCCCCGAGGGCGCGTCGATCGAGGTGTTCGCCCGCGAGGTCGCGGACCCCGACGGGCGGGAGCGGCCGTTCCTCGTCTTCTTCCAGGGCGGCCCCGGCTTCGAGGCCGCCCGCCCGACGCGGCATCCCACCTCCCCGGGCTGGCTCGACCGGGCGCTGCGGGACTACCGCGTGCTGATGCTCGACCAGCGCGGCACGGGGCGCTCCACGCCGGTCGGCTCGCTCCCCGGCCTCACCCCGGCCGAGCAGGCCGAGCACCTGACGCACTTCCGGGCCGACTCGATCGTGCGCGACGCGGAGCTGATCCGCGGCGAGCTGGGGGTGGACCGCTGGAGCGTCCTCGGCCAGAGCTTCGGCGGCTTCTGCGTGATGAGCTACCTGTCGCTCGCCCCCGAAGGGTTGCGCGAGGCGTTCCTGACCGGCGGGCTCGCGCCCGTCGGGCGCCACCCGGACGAGGTCTATCGCGCGACCTACGAGCGCATCCTGGATCGCTGCGCGCGCTACTACGAGCGCTACCCCGGGGACCGCGCGCGCCTCGCCGGGCTGCTGGAGCGGCTCAGCGCCGAGGACGTCCGGCTCCCCACGGGCGACCGCCTGACCGCGCGACGCTTCCGCCAGGCCGGCAACCTGCTCGGCATGAGCGACGGCGCCGAGCATCTGCACGCCCTGCTCGAGCTGCCCGTCGATTCGCCCGCCTTTCGTCACGACGCCACGCACTTCCTGGAGTTCGAGCGCAACCCGATCTACGCGATCCTGCACGAGTCCTCCTACGCCGACGGCGTCGCCACGCGCTGGTCGGCGGAGCGGGTGCTGCCCGCCGACTACGCGGCGGCGCCCGAACTGCTCACCGGCGAGCACGTCTACCCGTGGATGTTCGAGGACTACGGCGCGTTGGCGCCGCTGCGCGAGACCGCCGAGCTGCTCGCCGAGCACGAGTGGCCGCGCCTCTACGACGCCGAGCGGCTGCGGGCCAACGAGGTCCCCGTCGCCGCGGCGATCTACGCCGGCGACCCCTACGTCGAGCGCCGCTTCTCCGAGGAGACCGCGGCGCTCATCCGCGGCGCGCGTCCGTGGCTGACGAGCGAGTACGAGCACAACGGCCTGCGTGCAGACGGCGACCGGATCCTGGGCCGGCTGATCGACCTCGCCCGCGGGCGCGCCTGACCGCCCGATCCAGTCATCCTTTCGGGCCGTGTCCGCGCCCGTCCAGATCACTCGCGGCGCGCCGCATGACGTGGAGCGCCTGGAGGCCCTGTGGGTGTCGGTCCACCGCCGCCATGCGGACTCGATGCCCGAGCTCGCCCCGTACGTCGGCGATGCCACGATCGGGGAGATCGAGTCGCTGGCCGTGCTCCCCGAGCATCGCGGCCGCGGCATCGGCACGGAGCTCCTCGACCGCCTGGAACGCGAGCTCCTCGACCAGGGCGTCAGCGACCTCGTGATCGGCGTGCTGCCCGGCAACGCCGGCGCGCTGCGGATGTACGAGCGCCGCGGCTACCGGACGACCTGGATGTACCTGTCGCGCTTCGGCGCTCAGGGGTAGTGGGCTCTCGATGCCCCTCAGGCCGGATGCGGCCCGATGTCGGCGACCCGGACGTGCGTGGCCTTCCCGTCGCGCACCTTCCACGTCCACACCGCCCGCCGGCCGGCGGGCTCGCCGTCGCGCCGCGCGTCCACGTAGCCCATCACGATCACCGTGCCGGGGATGGCGCGGAAGTCCTCGGCGTGGATCGTGAGCGCCTCCCAGGCGCGCGCGACATCGGCGAAGTACTCGCGCAGGCCGTCGTGGCCGCGGTAGGGATCGGGCCGGCCGATCAGGGCCGCGGTGCCCCGGAGGTCGAGCTCACAGGCCTCCGCGACGAACGGCAGCGCCGCCTCGACGTCGCGGGCGTTGAAGGCGTCGTAGATCGCGCGCACCACCTCGACGTCCTGCGTCCTTCCGGCCGGGTTCCCGTAGTAGTCCGGGCGAGACATCCGCCGCGAGATTGACAGGTGATCGCGCGTCAGGCGCTCGGCACGACGGGCTCGGGCTCGTAGCCCACCGCATTCAGCCGGGTCTCGATGATCCCCTCGGCGGCGATCAGCGAGCGCGGGTTGGCGGTCACCCCGCCGATGAAGTGCTCACGCTCGAGCGCGTAGAGCAGGCCGGGCTCGGTCGCGTGGACGGTGGCGGTGCGCGGGGTGTCGCGCAGCAGCGCGATCTCGCCGAAGAACTCGCCCGGCCCCTCCGTGCGGCGCGGCTCGCCATCGCAGTCGACCGCCACATGGCCGTCCGCGATCACGTAGAAGCGATCGCCGATGCCGCCCTGGCGGATCACCTCCTGCCCCCGCACGACCGGGACCGGCACCAGCCGCGCCGCGAGGTTCTCGACGGTGGCGAGCGGCAGCGGCGCGAACAGGGAGCAGGAGCGCAGCAGCGCGAACTGGCGCTCCGGGATCGGCGTCGTCCCCTCGAAGCGCGCCAGCCGCGTCCAGCTCACCGCGGCGAGCAGCGGCAGGCAGGCGGCGATCGCCACCAGCGCGCCCTTGATCCCGAGCGCCGCCACCGCCACCGGGGCGAGCACGGAGCCGAGGCCGGTGCTCGCGACGTAGGTGCTCTCGACGACGCCGAACACGCGCGCGAGCACCTCGTCGGACACCAGCCGCTGCATCAGCGTCAAGCCCGCCACCTCGACCCACGCGTAGCCGACGCCGAGCACGATCAGCAGCGCGATCGCCACGCCGGGCCGCGGCCAGCTCGCGATCAACCCGAGCGCGAGCCCCGCGATCGCGCAGCCGCCCCCGAGCCCGCGTGCGATCCGCCCGCGCCGCAGCACGCCGAGCGCGATCGCGCCGCCGAGCAGCCCGCCGACGCCCCACGCGGCGTTCAGCCAGCCGACCCCGCTCGCGCCCATGTCGAGCAGCTCGAGCGCGGCGATGACGACGAGCACGTCGATCGCGCCCTCGAGGAACGTCGTGGCGGCGAGAAAGGAGACGAGCAGGCGCAGACGCGGCTCGGCCCGGACGGTGTCGAGGCCCGAGCGCGCCTCGCGCACGAGCCGCGCACCCGGCAGCGGCTCGCGATGGGCCGGGCGCGGATCGTGGGGGATGCGGTGGATCAGCAGCGCGGCGAGCACGAAGTCCGCGGCCGTGACGGCGAACGCGAGCTCCGGGCTCGTCGCCGCGATCAGCGAGCCGCCGAGGACCGCTCCGATCAGGAAGCCCGCGTTGTCGATCCCGCTCCAGACGGCGTTGGCGGCGGCGAGCTGCTCCGGGGTGCGGGCGAGCGTCGGCAGCAGCGCGGCCAGCGCGGGCTTGATCGCGGTCGAGGCGATCGTGAAGCAGGCGCCCAGCGCGAGGACGAGCGCGAATGGCGCGCCCACCGCGACCGCCGTTGCGACGAGCGCGAGGCTGGCCGCCCGCAGCAGCGTCGCCCGCACCATCACGTCGCGGCGCGAGCTGCGGTCGGCGAGCAGGCTCGTGATCGGCGCGGCGAAGGCGGCGGGCAGCAGCCGCACGAGCGCCGCGACGCCGACCGCCGAGGCCCCGCCGACGTCGTAGGCGTAGACGGCGAGCACGACCATGAAGGCCCACGACCCGACCGACGAGGCGGCCCAGCCGAACTGCAGCCGCCGCAGGTCGCCGGTCCCGAACGCCGCCCTGATCGCTTCGAGTGGGTCGCGCTTCAGTGGGGCGGGCGCATCCTGCACGCGGCCGAGTATCTCCGTATCGCGTGTGGCGGCGCAAGTCGCCCAAGCCGAGCGCTCCGAGCCGCGCCGAGTCACGACCCCGCGCTGCCACGGCGCCGCGCACCGATGGATTTCCGGCCCCCGCCGGGTCTAAGTCCCAGTGAGCCTTGACGTCGCCCTCGATCCCCGGACGCTGGAAGCCGCGATGCGCGGCGACGAGCGTGCGTTCGAGCACCTGATCGCGCCGTACCGCGCCGAGCTACACGCGCACTGCTACCGGATGCTCGGCTCGTTGGCCGACGCCGAGGACGCGCTTCAGGACGGGCTCCTGCGCAGCTGGCGCGGGCTCGCCCGCTTCGAGGGGCGCAGCTCGCTGCGGAGCTGGCTCTACCGGATCGCGACGAACAGCTGCCTGCGGCTGATCGAGCGCCGGCCGAAGCGCGTGCTGCCGGTCGGCTACGGGCCGCCGACGGAGGCGTACGGTCTGCCCGGGGAGCCGCTGACGGAGTCGATCTGGCTCGAGCCGCTGCCCGATGGCATGGCGGGGATCCCGGACGGCCGCGCCGGCCCGGAGGCGCGCTACGAGCAGCGCGAGAGCGTCGAGCTCGCATTCGTCGCGGCGCTCCAGCACCTGCCCGCGCGCCAGCGCGCGGTGCTGATCCTGCGCGACGTGCTCGGGTTCGCGCCGGCCGAGATCGCCGAGTCGCTCGACACGTCGGCGGCCGCCGTCTCCAGCGCCCTCCAGCGCGCGCACAGGACGATCGACGACCTGCTCCCCGAGCAGAGCCAGCAGGCCACGCTGCGGGCGCTGGGGGACGAGCGGCTGCGCAGCGTGGTCACGACCTATGCCGAGGCGTGGGAGCGCGGTGACATCGACGCGATCCTCGCCATGCTCACCCAGGACGCCGCGTTCGCGATGCCCCCGCGCCCCACCTGGTACCGCGGCCTCGAGGCGATCGGCGCGTTCCTCGCCTCCGCCCCGCTCAGGCCCGGCCACCGCTGGCGGCTCGTCCCGGTGAAAGCCGCCGGGCAGACGGCGTTCGGCACCTACCTGTGGGACGGGCAGCGCTGGGAGGCGCACGCGATCGACGTCCTCACGCTCAGCCCTGACGGGCGGATCGCCGAGATCACCGCCTTCATCGGCGCCACGGCGTTCGCCCGCTTCGGGCTGCCGGGCGAGCTGGGCGAGAAGCGATGGATCCGGGGTCGCGCCCGGATCTGAACTCACGCCGGACCGAACCCGCCCGAAAGGACCGTCGTGATGAACGCAAAGAAGCGAACCTGGGTCGTCGCCCTCACCGGGATCGGCTCGCTGATGGCGGCGCTCGACACGCTCGTCGTGGCGAGCGCGCTGAGCACGATCCGCGTGGACCTCCACGCGTCCGTCGCCCAGCTCGAATGGACCGTCAACGCCTACAACCTGAGCTTCGCCGTGCTGCTGATGACGGCCGCGGCGCTCGGCGACCGCTTCGGCCGCCGTCGCTTCTACGCGCTCGGCATCGGCGTCTTCGCGCTCGCGTCGGCGGCGTGCGCGCTGGCGCCCGGCGTCGGCTGGCTGATCGCCGCGCGCGCGGCGCAGGGCATCGGAGCGGCGCTCGTGATGCCGCTCGGCCTCGCGCTCCTGCGCGCCGCCTTCCCGCCCGAGCGCCGCGGGGCGGCAATCGGCATCTTCAGCGCGATCACGGGGCTCGCGGTGGCCAGCGGCCCGCTCATCGGCGGCGCCGTGGTCCAGGGCATCGACTGGCCCTGGATCTTCTGGCTCAACGTCCCGATCGGCCTGGTCGTGCTTCCGCTCGTCCTGACGCGGACCGACGAGAGCTTCGGCTCGCGCGCCCCGCTCGACCTCCGCGGGCTCGCGCTCGTGACGGCGGGCGCCTTTGCGATCGTGTGGGGCCTGGTGCGGGGCAACCCCGCCGGCTGGGCCGGCGCCGAGGTGCTCGCGTCGCTGGCGGCGGGGATCGCGCTGGTGGCCGCCTTCGTCGTGTGGGAGCGGCGGGCGTCCGAGCCGATGCTGCCGCTGGGCTGCTTCCGCTCGCGGGCGTTCTCGGCCGGCAACGCCGCGATCTTCTGCGTCTTCGCCTCGCTGTTCTCAGCCGTCTTCTTCTTCGCCCAGTTGCTCCAGACCGGGCTCGGCTACGACGCGCTCGACGCCGGCCTGCGGCTGCTGCCCTGGACCGGGACCTTCCTCGTGGTCGCGCCGATCGCCGGCGCGCTGGCCGACCGGATCGGGGAGCGCCCGTTGATGGTCTGCGGCCTGCTCGTCCAGGCCGGCGGCATGGCCTGGATCGCCCTGATCGCCGAGCCGGGCCTCGCCTACTCGAGCCTCGTGGTGCCGCTGATCGTCGCCGGCACGGGCGTCTCGATGGCGATCCCCGCCGCCCAGAACTCCGTCCTCGGGGCCGTGTCGCTGGAGGCGGTGGGCAAGGCCGCAGGAGCCAACAGCATGATGCGCGAGCTGGGCGGCGTGTTCGGGATCGCGGTCACGGTCGCGATCTTCGCGGGCGCCGGCAGCTACGCGTCCGCCCAGGCGTTCACCGACGGCTTCGCCGCCGCGATGGGCGCGTCCGCGGTCATCGCGCTGCTCGGCGCGCTGGCCGGGACGGCCCTGCCCGGCCGCCGCCGCGCGCCCGCGCTCCGGCCCGCCTTCGAAACCGACAACCGCTGAGGAGCCACACGATGCCCCGAGTCATGGTCCGCTACAAGGTCAAGCCGGAGCAGGTCGCGCGCAACGAGGAGCTCGTGCGCGCCGTCTACGAGGAGCTCGACCGGGTCGAGCCCGACGGGCTGCGGTACGCGACGTTCAAGCTGCCCGACGGCGTGACGTTCATCCACCTCGCCGACACGGACGGCGCGGGCAGCCCGCTCACCGGGCTCGACGCGTTCAAGGCGTTCCAGGCCGGCGTGCGCGAGCGCTGCGACGAGCCGCCCGTGGTCAGCGAGCTGAGCGAGGTCGGGTCGTTCGCGTGGTGACCTACACCGAGGAGCGGTCCAGCGCGGGCACGGCCGGCAGGCCGTCGATGCTCTCGAGGTTGTGCCGCTGCTGGTAGCCGACGATCGCGTCCGGCCCGCCGGTGCGCAGGCGCTTCCGGGTCGAGGCGTCCGTGTGCGGGCGCTCCCCGGCGTAGTCCATGAGCGGCACGCCGTAGCCGCACGAGCTGCCGATGCGCGCGACGTCGACGAGCACGATCGCGCGCCGCGCCTCCGGTACCGTCGCCTCCGCGAAGGCGGCGTCGGCCAGCAGCCGGTCGTAGCGCGGGTCGTCCAGGAGCACGACCTCGCCGCGCCCGTGCAGGCGCACGATCCGCGGCGGCCCCTCGAAGGCGCAGAACATCACGACGATGCGGCCGTTCTCGCGCAGGTGCGCGATCGTCTCGGCGCCGCTGCCGACGATGTCGAGGTAGGCGACGCGCGTCGGCCCGAGGACGCGGAGGCTGCCGCCCGGACCCTTCGGCGAGAGGTTGACGTGGCCGTCCTCGGCGAGCGGTGCGGAGCCGACGAAGAACATCGGTTGGCGCGCGATCCACTCGCGCATCGTGTCGTCGATCTCGTCGTAGGTGCGCGCCATGCCAAGACGGTAGCGGTCAGCCCAGCTCGCGCAACGCCGCGACCAGGCGGTCCGTGGCGGCGCTGTCGCGCAGCGTGACGCGCACGTGGCGCTCGTCGCCCCACCGCTCCCCGGCCGCGACCTTGATCCTCCGCAGCCCGAGGTGCTCGGCGATCTCGCGCCCGGAATGCGCGTCGGAGGAGAGCCACACGAACGGCGCGCATGTCGGCGGGAAGGAGAGCGAGGTGTCGTGCAGCGCGGCGGCGAGCCGGTCGCGCTCGCGCCCGGCCGCGGCGCGGCGGCGGGCGATCACGGCGTCACCGAGCTCGAGCGACCACGCGGCGGCCGCCTGGGCGGGCGCGTTGACCGAGAAGGAGGGGGTGAGGCGCTCGGCCATCTCCGCCGGCCCGAGCACGTAGCCGATGCGGAAGCCCGCCATCGCGTGCGCCTTGGCGAAGGTGCGGAAGACGAGCAGGTTCGGCAGCTCGGCGACGAGGCCGGCGGCGTGCTCGCCGCGCTCGAGGAAGTCGGCCAGCGCCTCGTCGAGCAGGACCCACACCCGCTCGCCGACGCGCTCGCAGAGCGCGCGCACGTCCTCGCGCGCGACCGGCGCGCCGGTCGGGTCGTTGGGGCTCGAGAGCGCGATCGCGCGCGTCTGCGCGCCGGCGCGCTCGGCCAGCGGGCCGATCCCACCACTGCCTCGGCCAGAGGCCTCGTCACCGCTTCGCTCGCCGGGAACCGCGACCGGGCGGCCGCCGACGCGCTGGGCCAGCTCGGGCAGCGGGCCCCACCCGGGCCAGGCGACGAGCAGCTCACCCTCGTCGTGGAGCAGCGCCGCGCACGCCTCTTGGAGCAGCTCGGCGGCGCCGTGGCCGACCGCGACCTGGGAGGGCGAGACCCCGTGGCGCTCGGCGGCCAGCTCGCGCACCTCGCGCGCCCCCGGGTCCGGGTAGGCGTTCATCCGCCGCCGCAGCGCAAAGGTCGCGGCGTTGACGGCCTCGGGATGCGGCGGCTCGTGCCACGCCGTGCGCGCGAGGTCGAGCTCGGGCCCGAAGACGACCTCGCCGGCGCGCCGCTCGTCGCGGCGCTCGCGCAGCTCGCGCGCGATCTCCTCGGGCGGCAGCCCCGAGAACTGCCGGTAGTGGTTGAAGAGGCGCCTCACCGCGGCGCCAGCGACGGCGCCGGGCCCTCGAGGATGAGGAACCAGAAGCCGAAGGCGATCGCCGCGACGATCGCCGTGACCATGAAGATGCGAGAGAGCGCGCCCTCGCGCTGGTCGTAGCCGGCCGCACGGCGCACGACCTTCCAGATCGCGTCGAGCCGGACGGCCAGCACGAGCGTGAGCATGAGCGAGGCGATCATGCCCGCGAACGCGATCGCGATGCCCGCCGAGACCGAGCCCGTGAGGTAGTCGATCTGCGAGCCGACCCACAGCCAGGCAACCGGCTGCGGCCCCCACACCGACAGGCACACGAGGATCTCCACGAGCAGCACGAACATCGCGACCAGGCGGTCGATCCGTCGTCGCCCGGGGGTGCCCATCTCCGGCTCCGCGGCGTAGTGGACGCGGGCCGTGCCGGGGCGTCGCCCGATGAAGAGGCCACCCGTGTCCGTGGGGTCGTTGCGGGCCATGGAGGGGCTGGAGAGGATAGAGGCCGGTGATACGCTGAGCCGCACCGCGAGGAGGTGCGTTGATGGTGTTCCTGGAGTCGATCGCAGGCGGCGTCGCCGCCCCCGTCCTACCGGATGTCGACGAGCGCGCCGCCCGCCGCACGCTGCGGTCGCAGATCGCCCGGCTCGAACGCGACCTCGGTGCCGCGGTCATCGCCGCCTACCCGCGCCTGCCCGCCGGCCGCGCCAACACCTCGCACGGGGGCCCGCGCCTGCTCGGCCTCGAGGCCCTCGAGCGCGTCCGCGACGACCGCGCGCGCCGGCTCGCCGACGTGCGCGCACAGGCCGCCGCTCAGGGCGAGCGCCAGGAGGAGGCGCGGCTGCTGATCGAGCGCCTGCTGCTCGACCCGGGCGCCTACCGCTGGGTCCGCGTGTCCAACGCGGATATCGGCGAGCCCGGCTGCAAGCACTGGCACGTGCGCCCGCGGCTCGGCGTGATCGGCATGCTGGCCGGCTGGTGGCACGTCAAGATCTCCTCCGGCTGCCCCTTAGCCCCCTGACAGCTCCTTTTCACCCCTGATGGGCCGGCGCAGCCGTGCCCGCCGAGCGGCCCAGCCCGCGCCCGAGGCGCCGAGCTCACCCGCGCCCGCGCGGCTGAGCGACGAGCGCCCGCGCGCGCCGTGGCACCCGGTCCCGCTGGTGGAGATCAGCGTCCTCGTCGGGCTCGTGCTGATCGTGGTCGGCTTCGTCACCGGGGTGGGCAGCGACGGCGGCCGCGTGACGCTGCTGTGCGGGCTCGTGCTCGCCTCCCTCGGCGGGCTCGACACCACGCTGCGCGAGCACTTCGCCGGCTTTCGCTCGCACTCGTCGGTGCTCGCCGGCCTGCCCGCCGTGCTCGTCGCCGGCGGGCTGTTCTTCGGCCGTGCGCCGTGGGCGGCGATCGCGGCCGGCGCGGTGATCACGTTCGCCGCGGCGTTCTGGTGGTTCCGGCTCGCCTTCCGCCGCCGGTCGGGCGGGCTGTCGTTCCGCTGACGCTGCCCCTAGGCTGCCGCCGGTGAGCGAAGAGCGCCGCATGCAGCTGCGTGGGCTGCACCACGTCACCGCGATCTGCAGCGACCTCGAGGCGACGATCGCGTTCTACCGCGACGTCCTCGGCCTCGGGATCGTCCACGACGGCCCGAGCGACGACGACCCCGGCACCCGCCACGTGTGGTTCGGCGCGCTCGGCGGCGAGGCGGGCACGCTGCTCTCGTTCATGGAGTACCCGCAGCTGCCCAAGGGCGTGACCGGCGTCGGCTCGACGCATCACTTCGGCCTCGTCGTCGAGTCCGCCGAGGAGCTCGAGGCGTGGCGGGACTACCTACGGGGCAGGGAGGTCGAGTGCACCGACCTCTACGACCGCGGGGCCTTCCGTTCGGTCTACCTGCGCGACCCGGACGGCCACGTGGTCGAGCTTGCTACACGGGGACCGGGCTTTTCGCCCGGCCCCCGCTGAGCATCCGCTCGCGTCAGTTGCGAGCGGCCCATTCGCCGAGCATGAACGCATCGGCCAGATCACCGCGCAGGCGCGCGGCCAGCGCACGCCGTTGGCGTTCGGTCATCGAGCCGACGGTCTTCGTCTCTGACATCGGGATCGAGGAAAGGAACCGCCGGCAGCGGGTCCGACCCCAGCGATGCTGGCTCATGAGCAGATCGGCGATCGCCATGCTCTCGGCCTCCCAGGGGCACTCCAGCACCACGTCCGCGACGGAGGTTTCCCCGTCGGTGACCTGCCGCTTGAGCTCCGCCCGGGCCAGGCGTACGCGATTGGCCTGCTGCAGAGCACGCATGTGCTGCGGCGCAGGCACTGTCGCCGTTGCTTCCATTGAACCTCCCCACGGCCCGCCGTTCCGTGCGGGCCTGGTGTCGTATTTCGATTTCGCGGTCCTCCGCGCGCACGAAAGCAAGGGGTGGTTCAAGCCTCGTCCGATTGACCGCCTCCCCAGGCGGCCCTCCGGATCCCGAGTCCTGAATGTCTCCTCTCCCCCGGCTCGCGCACGGCGTGCCGACCGAGGGGGACGGTATGAGCCGCGTCCGTGAAGATCAACGGTCAACCACCCTCTGCATTCGCAAACAGCGGGTGTTTTCTGAGCGCGTTTCGCTTGTGCAGATGCGGACAAGACCAGAAGACAGGAAACCGTGTGCTAGAGCCAAGTTTGTGCTAACGGGGGAAGAATGATCCGGGTCGGCGTGGATGTTGGAGGAACCTTCACCGATCTTGTTGCTTTAGACCGAGGTCGGGTCGTGACCGCCAAGGTGCCGAGCACGCCCGACGATCAGTCGGAGGGTGTGATGCGCAGCCTCGAGGCCGTCGAGGCCTCCGACGTGGCGGCGTTCGCGCACGGGATGACGGTCGCGACCAACGCGCTGCTCGAGCGCCGCGGCGCCCGCACCGCGCTCGTCACGACCGCGGGCTTCCGCGACCTGATCGAGCTCGCGCGCCAGGACCGGCCCGCCCTCTACGACCTGGCCGCGCGGCGCCCCGAGCCGCTCGTGCCGCGCGACCTGCGCTTCACGGTGCGCGAGCGGATGGGGCCTGACGGCGAGGTCGAGCCGCTCGACGAGGGCAGCCTCGCGGAGGCGATCGGGTCGCTGCGCGAGGCTGAGGTCGAGGCGGTCGCCGTGTGCCTCCTGTTCGCGTTCCTGCATCCCGAGCACGAGCGCCGCGTCGGCGAGGCCGTGCGCGAGGCGCTCGGGGACGTCCACGTCTCGCTCTCGAGCGAGGTGCTGCCGGAGTTCCGCGAGTACGAGCGCTTCTCCACCACCGTCGCCGACGCGTACCTGGCGCCGAAGCTCGCCGTCTACCTCGAACGCCTGGCCGCGAGCGCCGAGGAGGCGGGCGTGCCGGCGCCGCTGGTGATGCAGTCCTCCGGAGGTGTGCTCGACGTCGGCGCCGCGGGCGAGCAGGCGGCCGGCTGCGTGCTCTCGGGGCCCGCCGGCGGCGTGGTGGGCGCGGCGCACGTCGCCCGTGCCAGCGGTTACGAGGATGTGCTGACCTTCGACATGGGCGGGACCAGCACGGACGTCGCGCCGGTGCTCGGTGGCGAGGCGAGCACGACGACCGAGTCGGTGGTCGCGGGCGTGCCGATCAAGCTGCCGATGGTCGACGTCCACACCGTCAGCGCCGGCGGCGGCTCGATCGCCTGGGCGGACCCGGGCGGCGCGCTGCGCGTCGGCCCGCGCTCGGCGGGCGCCGACCCCGGGCCGGCGGCCTACGGCAAGGGCGGCGAGGAGCCGACGGTCACCGACGCCAACGTCCTGCTCGGCTACCTCGGCGACGGCGCGGAGCTCGGCGGCGAGCTGACGCTTGCGCGCGACGCGGCCAAGTCGGCGCTGGAGGGCCTCGGCTCCGAGCTCGGGCTCGACGCGCTCGAGACGGCGCTCGGCGTCGTGCGCGTCGCCAACGCCGAGATGGGCCGCGCGCTGCGGGTGATCTCCGTCGAGCGCGGGCTTGACCCGCGTGAGTTCGCGCTCGTCGCCTTCGGCGGTGCGGGCGGCCAGCACGCGCGCGCGCTGGCGGAGGAGCTCGGCATCCCGGCGCTGCTCGTCCCGCGCGCGGGCGGCGTGCTGAGCGCACTCGGGCTCGCGATGTCCGACGTGCGCCGCGACTACGTCCGGCCGCTGCTCGGCGGCGCCGACGCCGAGGCGTGCTTCGGCGCGATGGAGGAGCAGGCGCGCGAGGACATGGACGAGCCTGAGCTGCGGCGGCGGGCGGACCTGCGCTACCGGGGCCAGTCGTTCGAGCTGACGGTCGAGGCCGACGACCTCGACGCGATCGAGGAGGGCTTCGGGGAGGCCCACGAGCGCCGCTACGGGTACCGGATGGAGGGGGAGGGGGTCGAGCTCGTCAACGCCCGCCTGATCGCGACCGAGCCCGTCGAGCGCCCGGAGCTGTCGGAGCCCGAGCCCGAGGGCGATGCGGACGCCGGCACGCGCAAGGCCAACTTCGACGGCGACTGGCTCCAGGTGCCGGTGCTGCGGCGCGCCGGGATGGGGGAGGGGACGAAGGTCGAGGGCCCGGCGATCGTCGAGTTCGCCGAGGCGACCTGCGTCGTGCGCCCGGGCTGGTCGGGCGCGGTCGACGCCTCGGGCACGCTCGTGCTGGAGCACGCCGAGTGAGCCTCGACCCCGTCACCCTCTCCGTCCTCGCCAGCGCGCTCTCGGGCATCGCCGAGGAGGCCGGCGCGCTGCTGATCCGCGGCGCCTACTCCTCCAACATCAAGGAGCGCCGCGACTGCTCGGCCGCGCTGTTCGACGCGCAGGGCCGCATGGTCGCGCAGGCCGAGCACATCCCCGTCCACCTCGGCGCGATGCCGGAGGCGGTCGCGGCGGTGATCGAGCGCGACCCGGAGCCGGGCGACGTCTGGATCCTCAACGACCCCTACCGCGGCGGGACCCACCTGCCCGACGTCACGCTCGTGTCGCCCATCGCTGTCGATGAGGACATCCTCGGCTACGCGGTCACGCGCGCGCACCACTCCGACGTCGGCGGCATGCGCCCCGGCTCGATGCCGGCCGACTCGCGCGACATCTGGCAGGAGGGGATCGTGATCCCGCCGCTGCGCCTGGGCGATGACGTGCTCGAGCTGATCCTGGCCAACGTCCGCACGCCCGACATCCGCCGCGGCGACCTGCGCGCGCAGACGGCCGCGAACCGGCTCGCGGGCCGGCGGCTGGAGGAGCTGGTCGAGCGGCGCGGGCGCGAGACGATCGAGCAGGCCTTCGAGGAGGTCATCGCCTACGCCGAGCGGCGGACGCGCGAGGCGCTGGGCGAGGTGCCCGACGGGACCTACGAGGCCGAGCGGGCGCTCGAGGGCGACGGCGTCTCCGACGAGGACGTGCGGATCGTGGTCGCCGTGACCGTCGACGGCGAGGAGCTGCGGATCGACTTCGCCGGCACCGACGACCAGGTGGCGGGCAACGTCAACTGCCCGCTGTCGGTCACGCGCTCGGGCTGCTACTTCGCGCTGCGCGCGCTGCTGCCCTCCGACGTCCCGGCCAACGCGGGCACGTACGCCGCGCTCAGCATCGAGGCGCCCGAGGGCTCGGTGGTCAACGCGCGGTCGCCGGCCGCCGTCGTGGCGGGCAACGTCGAGACCTCGCAGGCGATCGCCGACGCCGTGCTGGCGGCGCTCGCGCAGGCCGTCGACCTGCCCGCGCAGGGCCAGGGAACGATGAACAACCTCATCATCGGCGGTCGCGGCTGGACCTACTACGAGACGATCGGCGGCGGCCAGGGCGCGAGCGCGGACGGCCCTGGCCCCTCGGGCGTGCACGTCGGCATGTCGAACACGCTCAACACGCCGATCGAGGCGCTCGAGCTGGAGTACCCGATGCGGGTCGAGCGCTACGAGCTGCGCGACGGCTCCGGCGGCGACGGCGAGCACCGCGGCGGCGACGGCGTCGAGCGCGCCGTGCTGGTGCTCGAGCCCGCGACGCTGAACCTCCTCACCGACCGCCGGCGCCACGCGCCGGAGGGCGCGCAGGGCGGCGGGCCGGGGGCGTGCGGGGAGAACCTCCTCAACGGCGAGGCGCTCCCTCCGAAGGCGGCCCGCGACCTCGCCGAGGGCGACGTGGTCACGGTCCGCACGCCCGGGGGCGGCGGATACGGGAAGGCCTAGCTGACCGCGCCGGCGATCAGGGAGTGCCACTCGTTCCCGAGCGGCGGGGCGGCTAGCCGTACTCCGTTCGCTGGATCCCGCCTTATGATCGGACGGGATGACTGATCTTCAGAGCGCCGCCACGGTCGAACACAGCCTCGAGCAGCACCGCGCGGAGCTGACCGGCTACGCCTACCGCATGCTCGGCTCGACCTTCGAGGCCGAGGATGCGGTCCAGGAGACGATGGTGCGCGCGTGGAAGAGCATCGACCGCTTCGAGGGCCGCGCCGCCCTGCGGTCGTGGCTCTACCGGATCGCGACGAACGTCTGCCTCGACATGCTCAACGGCCGCCAGCGCCGCGCGCGGCCGATGGACCTCGGGCCGGCCGGCTCGGCCGACGCGGAGTTCCACGGCGGCGTGCTGCCCGAAGCCGCGTGGCTCGAGCCGATGCCCGACTCGCGCGTGCTGCCCGAGGACGGCGACCCCGCCGAGCTCGCCGCCTCGCGCGAGACGCTGCGCCTGGCGTTCGTCAACGCGCTCCAGCACCTGCCGCCGCGGCAGCGCGCGGTGCTGATCCTGCGCGAGGTGCTGCGCTGGCAGGCCACCGAGGTCGCCGAGCTGCTCGACACCAGCGTCGCGTCGGTCAACTCCGCGCTGCAGCGCGCCCGTACGCAGCTCTCCGACAACGACCTCAGTCCCGACACGCCCGTCGAGCCGCTCGACGACGCGCAGCGCGAGCTGCTCGACCGCTATGTGGCGGCCTTCGAGCAGTACGACATGGACGCGCTGATCGGGCTGCTGCAGGAGGACGCGACGCTCTCGATGCCGCCGTTCGAGCTGTGGCTCCAGGGCGCCGAGCAGGTCCGGACGTGGTTCGAGGGCCACGGCATCGGCTGCAGGGGCTCGCGCCTCCTGCCGGTCGACGCCAACGGCTGCCCCGCCTTCGCCCAGTACCGGCCGAGCCCCGGGGGCGGCTGGGAGCCGTGGGCGCTGCAGGTGCTCGAGATCTCAGACGGGCGGATCGCCCATCTCAACTCGTTCCTGGACACCCAGCGGCTGTTCCCGCTGTTCGGGCTGCCGCCCCGGCTCGACGCGTAGGACGTCGGCGAGCCCGAACAGGTCGAGCAGCCCGGCCAGCTCGGGCGAGGGATCGCGCAGGCGGATCCGCCGGCCGAGCCGGCGCGCGGTGAGCTGGAGGCGCGCGAGCGCCTCGATGGTGCCGGCGTCCGGGTGTGTGAGCGCGGCGACATCGCAGACGAGCACGCCGGCGCCGGAGCGCTCGAGCTCGGTGCGCGCGCGCTCGCACAGTGCTGCCGCGTCGGCGGGGGTGAGCGGTCCGCTGATCACGAGCCGCCTCACCCGCGGTTGACGAACAGCCGCGATGGCGTAGCCCGCAGCCGCCGGTTCTCCGGCTCGAGGTCCACCGTTGCGCCGTCGATCAGCATGTCCGCCCTCCCACGTTCGTTCGCTCCTGCCCCTCTGACTGCGGGCACGCGGAGAACTCATCGGAGGTCCAGGGCGGCGCCGATCCGCTCGCCTTGCGTCAGTGGTGGCGACCCCCGAACACCGTCGAGAGGTCCTGGACCTGCGCGTCGCGCGAGCTGATCGGGCGCAGCTCGAAGCGGTGCTCGATCGTCGCCATGATCGACGTCGTGTCGTGGGACGCGTGGTCGACCGAGAAGCCCCGGCGCAGGCCTGGCGCCAGGGTCAGCGCCGGGATGCGGGTGGACGGGCCCATCTGGTCGTGCGGGCCCGGCGTCCGCCGGCCCTGGCCGGGGGGCGAGACGTGGTCCCACTGGCCGCCGAACTCGTCGTAGGTGACGATCACCATCGTGTCCTTCGCGCAGGCCGAGCGCTGGACCGACTGCAGGAGGTCGACGAGGTGGTCGGACCCGGTGTGCTCGCTCGCGTAGCCGGGATGCTCATTCTCGAACCCGATCGGCTTGATGATGCTGACCGGCTTGATCCGGCAGTGGCGCCGCGAGTCGGCGGCGAGGTTCTCGAACTCCTGCTCGTCACGCAGGTGGCGCTCGCGGGCGGTCGTGCCCGGCGCAAACGACTGGAAGTAGTTGAGCGCCTGGTGGTGGTACTGGAACAGCTTGTTCGGGCAGTTCGGGAACACGGCGCCCGTCGCGGTGCCCGGGTCGCTGCAGGCGGCGTCGGAGTTGGTCCACCCCGGCGCGCCGACGTCGCCGTCGGCGTTCGACCAGCCGCCCGAGTACCAGGCCCAGTCGACGCCCCGCTCGCTCAGCCGGTCGCCGATGGTGGCGCCCTTCTGCGGCGGGAGCTTGCGTGCGTCCGCGGTCCCGGGCGCGTAGGGCTGGTAGGCCGGCTGGACCGTGTTGACGGCGTAGTCGCCGCAGGCGAGGCCCGCGGAGTTGGGCGAGCCGCAGGGCACGGTCAGCGCCGCGTCCTTGACCTTGGCCGGATCGGTCTTGTAGAGCGGGTAGGTCGCGTTCGGCATCCCGGCCGCGTCGACCAGCGAGTGCAGGTCGTCGGGCCCGCTGGTGGCGGCGCCGTAGAACTGCGGCGTCGCCGCGGCGACCAGCCACTGGTGGTTGAGGAACGAGCCGCCGAAGGCCGCCTGGAAGAAGCGGTCGGAGATCGCGTAGTCCGGATGGTGCCGCCCGTGCAGGTAGTCGTAGATCGGCAGCTTGCGCGAGTCGTAGGTGCCCATGGTCAGGCCGACCGCGTCCGAGCCGGTGACATAGCGGTCCTGCCTGCCGCCGTCGAGCTGGTACTGCTCCTGGTAGAAGCGGTGCACGAGGTCGCGGGTGCAGCCGCCCGGCTCGCCGCTGCCCTTCGGGACGCCGTTGGGCGCGAACACGCCGGGCGCGGGGCAGGTGGTGTCCTCCGGCGCGATGTAGTCGTCGATCGTGAACGGCGCGTTGACGAAGTGGCTGTCGAACGCCGGATCGGTGTTCGTGTCGGTGCAGGTCGCGGTCAGCGGCGGCGAGGTCAGGTTGACGTCGTTCTGGAGCAGACACTGGTACGGCCGGCCGGCCTGGTTGACCTGCCGCGTGTGCGCGGGGTCGGCGCTGCGCAGGCCGTCGACGCCCTCCCAGCGGCCGTAGAGGTTGTCGAAGGAGTGGTTCTCCTCGTAGACGACGACGAAGTGGCGGATCTTGTCCAGCCCCTTGTCGCCGTGCCCCCGGTGACCGGATGCCGCTGCGGGTGCGGCCAACAGGCCCGCCCCCATCAGCCCGACCAGAACCGAACGCCTTACAAGACCAGCCATGTGCTCTCCCCCTCGTGCACGGTGCGAACGGCTCTGGAGGATGCCAGCCTTGCGTCTCTGGCGCGCCGCCGACATGATCGCCTCGAGCCCATGCACGAGCGCCAGCCATCCGAGCCGGGTCGCGAGCAGGAGAATCCTGCCGAGGCGGCCGTGGCCGCAGGGCTCCCTCCGGTCGAGGGCGCCGTCGGCACCGCCCGGCGCGGGCGGCTCGACGCGGCGGGCGTGCTGCGGCTGCAGCGCGCGATCGGCAACGCGGCGGTCGGCCGCATCCTCGCGCGCCAGCCCGGGCCGGGCGCCGGCCTGCCTCCGCTGATGGATCCCAACGAGGTCGAGGACGAGTGGGACCGGATGGCAGCCGAGATGGTCACCATCGGCGAGGAGACCGGCAAGCGGATGATCGACACGCTGACCGGGAAGGACCGGATCCTCTTCACGAGCCGGCTGCGGGCGCTCACCGTCACGGAGCGCGCGGCGCTCAAGGACAACGCCGAGTTCTGGAAGCAGCTGCGCACGCACCTGTCCGGGCTTGCGTACTGGTCGGTCCAGCTGATGCTCGAGTACGGCGGCAGGGCGCCGCACGAGGTCAACGCGCTGAGTGCCGCGATCCACGCGGGCGACTGGCGGCACGCGCGCACGCTGCTGATGGGCTACGAGTCGCTCAAGGCCGTCCCGGGGCTGCGCGAGGTGATCGCGAGCCGCTTCCCCCAGGACCAGGCCGACGACCTGCGGGTGATCCTCGCCGAGTCGGTCGCGCGCGCCGAGTCGGGCATGGCCCACTACCAGGAGGCCCACTACGAGGGCGGCGCGATCAAGAAGTTCACCGGTGATCGCAACTACGAGCTGGTGCGCACCGGGCGCTACCTGCGGGTGATCGTGCGGATCCGGCTGGCCGAGGACGCTGGCAACAAGAAGACCGAGATCACCGACGAGGTCGTCGCGCGCTGGGAGGCCTCGATCGGCAAGCTGTGGAACGGCAAGTTCCGCCTGCGCAGCGGGGCCAACGCGCTCGACGTCTGGTTCGTTCCGGTGTTCGTCTACCACGACGACAACGCCCACCACCAGGTCAAGGTCACCATGGGCGGCGCGCGGTCGGACGAGGGCAACTGGCACGCCGAGGACGCGGGTGAGGTGGCGGCGCACGAGTTCGGGCACATGCTCGGCAACCCGGACGAGTACAACCTGCCGGGCGCGACGGCCGAGATCCCCGCGGCGCTCAACCTCACCGCCGAGGAGCGGCGCCGGTCGAGCTGGGAAGGCCTCACCGGGACGAAGAAGGACAGGGACACCGAGGGCTATGACGTCCCGGCGCTGATGGGCTCGCACTACAAGAGCACGGCCGTCCATCTGCGCTACGCGGCGGACATCGTCGCCACCTTCAACGCCAAGCTGAAGCTCGCCGGCGAAGCACCCTGGACCGTCGAGGAGCAGAAGTGAGCCTGCGCTTCTTCGCCGGGGGCGGCCAGCCGCCCCAGAGCCACGAGGTGCTGCTCGTCGAGGTGGGCGGCGAGGGCTGGTACCTGACCGGCATGCCGTGGCCCGAGCAGCCGCCGTTCGACGAGATCGGCGCCTACCGCGTCGAGCTCGGAGCCGCGGGCTATCAGCGCCTGGCCGCGCTCGCCCGCGCGGTCATCGCCGATCCGGAGCCGCCGGCCGGGTCTGCGGACGCCGGTGGCGAGTCGGTGCGGCTGGACGACGAGCAGGCGAGCTGGGGCGCGCGCGAGCGCAGTGCGGGGGCGCAGGCGCTCGTCGGCGCCGCGCGGGAGGCGATCGCCGCCGCCCGGGAGCGGCCGCACGCGGTCGTCCGCGCCGAGTTGGCCGGGAGCCACGTCGCGCTGAGCAACCGCGGCGACCATCCGCTGCCGGTCGCAGGCGGCGAGCTGCGCGCGGGCTGGGGCCCGTCCGACCACGCGCCCTCGCCGCTCCGGCTCGCCGCGGCCGAGCCGGTCGCGGTCACGCTGCCGGCCGAGCTCGCGCCGGGCGAGGCGCTCACCTTCCCGCTGCCCGCGGCCGTACCGGACGGGGACGAGGAGTTCACCGTGCCCTACGCGCTCGTCAGCCTGCGCTGGCGTCCCGAGGTCCCCGGCGAGCGCGAGGAGCTCGACGGCTGGATGATCGCGGGCGGCGGCTGAGGGGAAGACTCCGCGCATGGCCTCCTACTCCGTCAACGCCGCCGCCGTCACGCACTGCGAGCGGCTGATCGACGCCCGCCAGTACGTCCTCGACAGCGACTGGGGCGATGCGCAGCCGGGCACCAACGAGCAGAACGCCTTCCTGGAGTCGCACCCCTGGGAGGAGTACGCCGAGTGGCACCTCGGCCTCACCGAGGACGCGAAGGACGGGACCAAGGCCCGCGACGCCTTCGTCTACGGCGACCTCCGCCGGGTCCACCGCATGGGCCTCATCGCCTGCGTGTACCGCGCCGCCGAGTGGCGCCACAAGGCGGTCGAGCTCGCCGCGCACGACCTGCTGCAGCGGCTCGATAAGAAGAGCGGCTCGTGGTCCATCCCGCAAATCCCTTCGCCCCTTGGGTCGAATGGACTTCCGGGATGAACCGCTAGAGCAGAGCAGCGGCCAGCGCGCGGTAGTCCTCGACCGGCGCCGGGCCGTGGCCGAGCGGCTGCAGGCAGACGTGGTCGGCGCCCGCCTCGAAGTGCGCCTGCACCGCCTCGGCGATCTCCTCCGCCGAGCCGTGCGGGATCACCGCGTCGATCAGGCGGTCGCTGCCTCCGTCGGCGATGTCGGCCTCGGTGAAGCCGAAGCGCAGCAGGTTCGACGTGTAGTTCGAGAGCTGCAGGTACGTCGCGGCGTAGGCGCGCGCATCCGCGCGGGCGCGCTCGGGGTCGGTCTCGACCACGACCGCGACCTCGGCGGCGACGATCGCGTCGGGCCCGACGCGCTCGCGGGCGAAGCGGGTGTGGTCGGGCGTCGTGAAGTACGGGTGGGTGCCGAGCGAGCGCTCGGCCGCGAGGTCGAGCATCTTCGGCCCCAGCGCGGCCGCGATGCGCTCGTCGCGCGGGACGGGCGTCTCAGCGGCGTCGAGGCCGTCGAAGAACGCGCGCATCGCCGACAGCGGCTTCGTGTAGTCGCTCGTGGCCTCCGGGTGCCCGACGCCGATGCCGAGCAGGAAGCTGCCGGGGAAGTCGCGCGTGAGCTCGGCGTGCTGGGCTGCCACGTCGGCCGGCTGGTGCTGCCAGACGTTGAGGATCCCCGTGGCGATCGTCATCTGCTCCGACGCCTCCAGGTACGGGCGCGCCTGGCCCAGCGACGGCGAGCTGCCGAGCCAGAGGGCGTCGTAGCCGAGCGCCTCGAGCTCGGGCACGATGGCCGGGCCCGGCTGGTGGCGGCGCCAGATCCCGAGGCGTCCGAGTCTCATCGGCCACAGCTTGCCACGCCCGGGCGTAGAGTTCCGCGCCGTGCTCCGGACGCTCGCCCTCCCGGCGGTGCTGCTCGCGCTGGCGCCGTTTCACTCCTCGAGCCGGCCATTGCCGTCACCGGTCCGGTCGCAGCTGAAGGCCGGCGGCTTCTGGCACAAGGGCTGTCCGGTCGCGCGGTCGGACCTGCGGCTCCTGACGGTCTCCTACCGGGGCTTCGACGGGCACTCGCACGCGGGGCAGCTGATCGTCAACCGCGCCGCGACCGGTCCGCTCACCCGCTCCTTCCGGCGCCTCTACGCGCTGCGCTTCCCGATCCGCCACATGGCGATCGCCCACTTCTACGGGCCGCGCTCCGGCCGCCCCGGCGACGTGACCGCCGCCTTCGAGTGCCGCCAGGCGGTCCCCTCACCCTGCACCGGCGGCCGCGGCACGGGCACGTGGTCGATGCACGCCTACGGGCTCGCGGTGGACGTGAACCCGCTCGAGAACCCCTACGTCGGCTGCGGCCAGAGCCGCGACCCCGCGACCCGGCCGTTCTTCAACCGCGCCCGGCACCGCCGCGGGATGGTGGGCTCGCGCGCGGTCCGCGCCTTCACCGCGGCCGGCTGGGGCTGGGGCGGCGCGTGGAGCGGGAACACGAAGGACTACATGCACTTCTCCTCAACGGGGCACTAGGCCGGCGAGCGGGGTGGGGGCGGGGTCTCTGGCCGAGGCAGGGGCAGAGGCCCGTGCTCGGCCTCGAACGCCTGCTTGACCTCGCCGAACGCGCTCAGCGCACGGTCGAGCGTCGCGCGGTCGTGCGTCGCCATCACGCTCGTGCGCAGCAGCGCGCCGCCGGGCGGCACCGCGGGGTGCAGCGCGACGTTCACGAACACGCCCGCGTCGTAGAGCGCGCGCCAGAGCAGCACGGCCTTCCAGTCGTCCTCGACCAGCACGGGGATGATCGGCGTCGTCTGTGGCGAGCGGATGACGCGGTAGCCGAGCGTGTGCAGCCCGTCCTCGAGGTAGCGCGCGTTCTCCAGCTCCTGCGCGAACAGCGGCGGCCCGTCCGGAGAGCGCACGACCCGCAGCGCGGCGAGTGCCGCGCCGACCGCGGCGGGCACGGCCGCGGCGGTGAACAGGAAGGCGCGCGACTGGATGCGCAGGTAGTCGATGACCTCGTGCGAGCCGGCGATGAAGCCGCCGCAGGAGGCGAGCGACTTGGAGAACGTGCCCATCCGCAGGTCGACACGGTCCTCGACCCCGAACAGCTCCGACACCCCGGCGCCGCGCGCGCCGAGGACGCCGGCGCCGTGGGCCTCGTCGACCATCAGGCGCGCCCCGTGCGCCTCGCACAGCTCGACGATCTCTGGCAGCGGGGCGACGTCGCCCTCCATCGAGAAGACGCCGTCGACCACCACGAGTATCCCGCCGCCATCGCCCGCGGCACGACCCAGGGCCTTCTCGAGCTTGTCGAGCCGGTTGTGGCGGAACGGGCGCAGCTTCGCGCGCGAGAGCAGGCAGCCGTCGAGGATCGAGGCGTGGTCGCCCGAGTCGGCGATGACGGTGTCGCCGGGCGCGAGGATCGTGCCCAGCGTCCCCACATTGGCCTGGTGGCCGGTGGTGAAGACGATCGCCTCCTCGGTCCCCATCCACTCGGCCAGCTCGCGCTCGAGCTCGAGGTGCAGCGGGATCGTCCCGTTGAGCAGCCGCGAGCCGGTCAGGCCGGTGCCGTAGCGCTCGAGGGCGTCGCGCGCGCCCTGCATGACCCGCTCGTCGCCCGTCAGGCCGAGGTAGTTGTTGGAGCCGAGCATGACCCGCTCGGCGCCCTCCATCTCGACCACCGGCGCGGCCGGCGACTCGAGCAGGCGGAAATACGGGAGCAGGTCGGCGTCGCGCGCGGCCTGCAGCTGCTCGGACCGCTCGTGGCCCCGGACCTTCGCGAAGACATCGATGGCGGTCGGCATATAGCGTGCGGTCAGGTGAGCTCGAATCCGGTGTACGTCCAACCCGTCTCCTCGCGACGCGACCTGCGGGAGTTCCTCGAGCTGCCGTATCGGCTGCACTCTAGCTCCGGGGTCTGGGTCCCGCCGCTGCGCATCGAGCGGCGGCTGTTCCTCAACCGGCGCCTCAACGCGTTCTTCAAGCACGGCAAGGCGCAGGAGTTCGTCGCCCGCCGCGGCGACCGGGTGATCGGCCGCGCCACCGCGCAGTTCGACGAGTCCTTCAACGCCTTCCACGACAACCGCTGGGGGATGTTCGGCTTCCTCGAGTTCGAGGACGACCCCGAGGTCGTGCCCGCGCTGCTCGAGTCCGCCAAGGGCTGGCTGCGCACCCACGGCCGCGACCACATGATCGGCCCGATGGACTTCACCATCAACGACGAGAGCGGCGTGATGATCGAGGGCTTCGAGCGCGAGCCGATGATCAAGATGCCCTGGCACCCGCCGTACTACCAGCGGCGCTGCGAGGAGGCCGGCCTGACCAAGGCGATGGACCTCCTGATGTGGGAGCTCGACATCTCCGACCGCGACCACATGCTGCCGATCATCTTCCAGCTCGCCGAGCAGATCGAGGAGCGCCACGGCGTCGTCCTTCGCAAGATGACGCGGCGCTCCCTGCGGAGCGACATGGACCGCTTCGCCGAGGTCTACAACGAGGCCTGGAGCCAGAACTGGGGCTTCTCTCCGTACTCCAAGGAGGACCTCGACCACTACTCCCAGGAGATGCAGCTCGTCTTCGACCCGAACTGGTTCATGGTCGCCGAGACCAAGGAAGGCGAGACGGTCGCGGTAGCGATCACCGTCCCCGACCTCAACCAGGTGCTCAAGAAGATGAACGGCCGGCTGCTGCCGCTCGGCTGGCTGCACTTCCTGCGCCGCAAGAAGATCATCGACCGCGTGCGCGTGGGCTTCCTCGGGGTCAAGCCGACCTATCAGCACACGGGGGTCGCGGCGGCCCTCTACGTCGAGCACTTCAACATGGCCACCGTCACCCCGCAGACCTGGGGCGAGATGGGCTGGATCCTCGAGACCAACAAGGACATGAACCGCGCGATGGAGGCCATGCACGGGCGGATCGTGCGCCGCTACCGGGTCTACGAGCAGGATCTGTAGCGTCTCGGTCATGGGTCGGACCGAGCAGCTGAAGGCGTCGCCGCCGCTGTTCGAGTCGCCGCTGCTGGACCGCTTCACGCGCGTGCACCCGGTCGTGCCGGTGCTGATCTACGTCCCCGTGATCCTCGTGCTGGGACTCACGGGTGGCGAGCGGGTGGGCGCGACGAGCGCGCTCGGCCTGATGCTCGGCGGCTACGCGCTCTGGACCCTGACGGAGTACTGGCTGCACCGTGTGGTCTTCCACTTCGAGCCCGAGCGCGGCCTCGCCGCGCGGCTGCACTGGATGCTCCACGGGGTCCACCACGACCACCCGAACGACCCGCTGCGGCTGGTGATGCCGCCCTCGGCCAGCGTGCCGCTCGCGCTCGCGTTCTGCGTCGTGTTCTGGCTGGTCCTCGGCTCCGCCGACGCCCCGGCGTTCAGCGCCGGCTTCCTCGGCGGCTACCTCGCGTACGACCTGGTCCACTACCACGTGCACCACCACACGCCGCGCACACGCGTCGGCCGGCGGCTGCGCGAGCTGCACATGCGCCATCACTTCCAGGACGATGAGCGCGGCTTCGGCGTCAGCGCGCCGTACTGGGACCGCGTGTTCCGGACGTCCCCGCGGCGTTAGGCTCCCAGCTGCGGGCATCCCCTCCGTGCGTCATGCTGTGGCCTCGTGACCGAGGAACCTGATCAGCAGCCCGCCAGTGAGGCGGAGGAGGACGTCGTCGAGGTGATCGAGGTTCTCGACGGCCTGCCCGTCGTCGCCAACCAGACGCGGGTGCTCGAGCCTGCCGTCCCGGCGCCGCCGCCGGCGCGCCAGGCCGCCGCCCTCGCCGCCACCGGCTTCGCCGCCGGCGCCGTCACCGCCGCGGTGGTGTCGCGCCGCCGCGCCACCCGCCCGGCCCGCCGCCGCAAGCGCAAGAAGGGCGCGCTCGGCGAGATCGTCTCGAGCAACTCGTTCCTGGTCGACGTCCACCTGCTCAAGCGCGATTGACCGCCTCGCCATGGCGGGATGCGCCGGTCGACCTGAGGGTCGAGGTGACGCCGCCGTGGCCGTTCCGCATCGGGCGCGGCTCGGGTGACGGGATCCTGCGCCGTCGCGGGGCGACGCTGATGCGGCTCCTGCACGTCGCCGAGGAGCCGGTGCTGGTGGCGGTCGCGCAGACCGCGCCGCAGCGGGTGCTGTTCGCCGCGCGCAGCGCGTCTGAGACCGCCGCCGCCGCGGCGATCGAGCGCATGCGCTTCGCCACCGGCGTCGACGACGACCTGCGGCCGTTCTACGAGCGCTTCGCCGACGACCCGGTGATCGGCGTCGCGGTGCGCTCGCGCCCGCACGTGCGCATCCACCGCCGCGCCGACCCCTGGGAGGCGCTCGCGTGGGCGATCACCGAGCAGCTGATCGAGCTCGAGCGGGCGCTCGTGATCCAGCGCCGGCTGGTCTACAAGCTCGGCCGCCGCTGCCCGCACTCCGGCCTGCGCGACATGCCGACCCCCGCCAAGGTGGCGGCCCTGGCGCCGGCCGAGCTGCAGAGCTACGACCTCGCCGCGCGGCGCGCGCTGGCGCTCCGCCACGCCGCGCGGGAGATCGCGGCGGGCCGGGTCGACCTCGCCGACCGCGACGGCGCCTGGCGGCGGCTGCGCGCGATCCCGAACATCGGGACCTGGACGCTCGAGATGCTCTCGCTCCACGGTCAGGGCCACTACGACCGCGTCCCGGCGGGCGACCTCGGCTTCCTCAAGCTCGTCGGGCGGCTCACGACCGGGCACCCGAAGGCGCGTGCCGACGAGGCCGAGGTGCGCGGGTTCTTCGAGCGCTACGGCGAGTGGAAGGGGCTGGCCGGGACCTACCTGTTCATCGCCGCCGGAGCCGGCCTGCTCACGGAGTCGCGGTCGCCCGCGGGCTCAGCCCCTCGCCCGGCAGGAACTCGTTGGTCTCCGCCCGCGCCGCGTCCGGCTGCCGCTTGAGCAGCTGGTTGTCGAACATCCAGCGCCCGTAGGCGTCCCACTCGCTCGGCTCCTGCCAGCCGAACGGCTTGTCCTTGCCGGCGGGGAAGAAGACCGGCAGCGTGGCGCTGACGACCGCGGTCTGCAGCCCGCGCTCGAGCCCCGGGTCGACCTTCAGCAGGGCGCCGACGCCGGTCTCCGGGTTCGCCCGCAGGCGCTGATGGCCACGCGCGGTGGCGCCCAGGAAGCGCCGCAGCTTCGAGGAGAAGCCCTCGTCGAGGTCCTTGCGCCGCACGACCATGACGAGCTCGTCGTAGGTCGGCACGCCGAGCTTGTCCATCCGCAGGATCTGCGGGTGGCGGCCGCGGCGCTTGAGGTCCTCGCCCTCGTAGTTCCAGAACGCGCCGAGCGTGGCGTCGACCTTGTCGGAGAGCATGGCGGGCACGAGGTTGAAGCCGACGTTCGTCTCCTTGACGCTCGCCGGATCGACGCCCGCCGTGGCCAGGATCGTCTTGAGGTAGGCCGACTGGTAGGGCAGGCCGGCGGTGCCGACGCGCTTGCCGGCGAGATCCTCAGGGCGCCGGATGTCCTTCAGCGACATCAGCGTGGTCAGCGGCTTCTGGACCAGCGCGCCGACCGACACGAGGTCCGCGCCCTTGTCGCGCGCGAGCAGCAGCTCGGGCTCGTAGGAGATGACGAGGTCGGCGCGGCCGCTCTGGAGCAGCTTCAGCGGGGCGGACGGATCCGGCGGCGGCTTGATCTCGACGTCGAGCCCGGCGCGCGCGTAGTCGCCCGCCGCCTGCGCCGCGTCGAGCCCGGCGTGGTCGGCGTTCGGGAAGTAGTCGAGCACGATGTTGAAGCGGTCGACCTTGCCGTTGCCGGGTGCGCGCTCGTCCTTCTCGCCGCGGCCGGCGACGAGGATCAGCGCGAGCGACGCGACGAGCGCGGCGAGCCGCTTCATCGCCATCTCAACACCCGGCGCTCGAGCAGCGCGAACGCGCCGTACAGCGCAACCGCGAGCACGAAGAGGAGGAAGGTGGCCGCGAACGCGCGCGCCGTCTCGAGCTGGCCGTTGGCGGTCAGCAGCGCGTGGCCGAGCCCGGCGTCCGAGCCCGCCCACTCCGCGAACACGGCGCCGATCACCGACACCGCCGCCGCGACCTTGAGCCCCGTGAACGCGGCCGGGAGCGCGGCCGGCGCCTCCAGCAGCCGGAACGACTGCCAGCGCGTGGCGTCGAAGGAGCGCAGCAGCTTGCGCGCGTCGGGGTCGACGCGGCGCAGGCCGTCGTAGAGGTTGATCGTCACGGGGAAGAAGCAGATGAGCGCGACGAGCAGCACCTTCGGGGCGAGCCCGAAGCCGAGCACGAGGATCAGGAGCGGGGCGATCACCGGGACGGGCACGGCCTGCGAGCCGATCACGAGCGGGCGCAGCGCGCGCCGCACGGCGCCGGAGGCGTGCATCGCGATTGCGAGCGCGGCGCCGACGGCGACCGCCGTCAGCAGCCCGACGAGCACCTCCTGGACGGTGACGGCGAGGTCCGGGGCGAGCAGGCCGCGGTCGTTCCACAGCGCGGACGCGACCTCCGTCGGCGCGGGCAGCAGCAGCGAGTCGACCACGCCGCCCCGCACGAGCGCCTCCCAGCCGGCCAGCCCGGCGATGACGATGAGGGCGGCGAGCATCAGACCCGCCTCCGCCCGTCGATGGCCCGCGTGCACCGCTCGGCCGCGCGCAT
>JBDTMF010000017.1:0-33969 GCA_039934455.1 Solirubrobacteraceae bacterium | reverse complement strand
GGACCACGCGCGCCCAGACCTCGGCGAAGCGATGCTCCGCCGGCCCTCGGTCCGTAAAGACCTCGCACCGCCGGAGCGTCTCGGCGTCGGGGAAGAGCGCGGTGTCGGTCTGGAGCTCCAGGGGGAGCAGACGGCGTGCCGCCTCGTTGGGCGTGGCATAGCCGTAGCGCTCGGTGGTGAGCGCGGCGAGGCGCGGGTCCATGAGCTCTCGGAGCAGCGTGTGCGACCGGGCCGGGTCCGGTGCATCGGCCGGGATCGCGGCGGTGGTGACCCACAGCACCGCGCCTTCCTCGGGCACGACGTAGCGCAGGCCCGGGTTCGCTCGGATCGCGTGCGCCGATGGCCCGCTCCAGGCGTGGTGGGCGGTTACGGTCCCGGCGAGGACCGGTCCGATGAAATCGTCGCTGTCGTAGCGCGCGACGCGCGGGCGCTGGCGCTCCAGCAGCCGGCTCGCATCCGACAAGGCTCCGGTATCGGTGTGGTTCGGTGAGTGGCCGCTCGCGATCAACGCGGCGCCGACGACCTCGCGCACCTCGCCGAGCATTCCCACGCGCGCGCCGGCAGGCGGGTCGAACAGCGTCTGCCACGTCGCCGCGTCGTCCGCCCGCGCACCGCACAGGTAGCCCGTGGTCCCGTAGGCGAACGGGACCGAGACCACGCACCCGGGATCGTGGGCGGCGTCAACGGCCCACGCCGCCACCCGCTCGAGCGGGAGTTGCTCCAGCGGCACGAGACGGCCCGCACCGGCGAGCCGTTCGATGAGATAGTCGGACGGGAACACGAGGTCGAACGGGACGCCTTCGGCCATCTGCGCCTCCAGTCGCTCGTTCGACGCCACGGTGCGTGTCTCGACGGCGGTGCCGAGCCGGCGGCCGGCCTCGTCCAGCGCCTCGGGGGAGGGCATCCCCGGCCATGCGAGCACACGCAGGGGTCGCACTAGCGCAGCTCGGGCCAGTGCCGTCGCTGCACCTCGAGGATCTCGCGCAGCCGCTGCTCCCAGCCGTCGGGGACGGGAGCGTCGTCGGGAACGAAGAGGTCGTCGCCGTCGACCTCGAAGCCGCCGAGTCCCGCGAGGACGGCGCGATCGAGGGTCGGCAGCGTGCTCACGTTGTAGCCGCCTTCGTGGACGAGCACGAGGCCGATCCCAAGCCGCTTCGCGAGCTGGGCCGCGCGCTCGGCCATCGCGCGGAATCCCGACGCGGAGAGCAATTGGTTCGACAGCGTGTCGGCGGCGTGGCCGTCCTGGCCGGCGGAGACGATCAGCAGCTGGGGCGCGAACGTCTCGATGATGGGCAGCGCGACGCGGTCGAGCGCCTCGAGATGCTCGCGATCGCCGGAGCCGAGGGGCAGGGGGAGGTTGACGGTCCGGCCGAGGCCGTCGCCCACGCCGACCTCGTCGAGCCAGCCGGTGCCCGGGTACAGCGGCCACTGGTGCAGCGAGACGAACAGCGTCGACGGATCCTCCCAGTGGATCTCCTGCGTGCCGTTGCCGTGGTGGACGTCCCAGTCGAGGATCGCCACGCGCTCGAACCCGTAGTGCTCCTGGGCGTAGCGCGCCGCGATCGAGACGTGATTGAGGAGGCAGAAGCCCATCGCGCGGTCGCGCCCGGTGTGGTGGCCGGGCGGCCGCGTAAGCGCAAACAGGCTGTCGGGGCGGTGGTAGGCCTCCATCGCGACTGCGTCGACGGCGCTCAGCACAGCGCCGGTGGCGAGCAGGCAGTTAGGGAAGCTCTCACGGGACATCCGCGTGTCGGTGTCGAGCCAGACCGGCGCGTCCGCGCCCGCCGCCCGCAGGACCTCGACGAAGCCGCTGTCGTGCGAGCGCATGGCGTCCTCGATGCGGGCGTAGCGCGGGTAGAGCACGAACAGGCGGTCCCACTCGGGCGTCGCGCGCAGGTGCTCGACCACACCGGGGAGCCGGCGGACGTTCTCGGGGTGCTCGCCGGGGTCGTGGCGCTCCTGGCGCGGCAGCAGGACGACGCCGGTGAGCGGCGCGTCGCGCGCGTAGTAGGCGTGGGGAACGCTGCCGATCTCGGTCATAGCTCGAAGAGCGTGTCGTCGCCGCGGGCCAGGTCCGCCCCGGCGGGGTCGAAGGCGGCGCTCCCGGTCCGGTTGGCGATCAGCGCCGTCATGCCGTAGGCCGCGGCCATGCCCGCCGCCACGCGCCGCGTCGCCGCCCACCGCTCGGCCGGCTCGCTCGCCCCGCCCAGCACCACCTGCGCGCCGCGCTCCGCGACCTCGGCCCACGCGGCCGGCATGCGCAGGTCGCACCCGACCAGCAGTGCCGTGCGCCCCCACGGCGCCTCCGCCAGCTCGAACGGCTCGTTGCCCGGCGACCAGAACATCTGCTCGAACCGCCCGGGCGCGGCCTCGACGTGGTGTTGGCGGGAGCACGCCGCGACAACGCCACCATGCGCCAGCCGCGCGGTAACGTAGAAGACGCCCTCGCCCTCGGACTCGTATGCCGAGGCGGCCAGCCACGCGTCACCGGCCAGCTCCACCGCGTCGCGGAACGAACGCGAGAGCGGCCGTTCCGCGTGCTCGAGCCCGGCGCGGTCGCGCGTCGCCGCCACGTACGGCGAGAAGCTCAGGTGCGGGAGGCAGATCAGCTCCGCGCCGCGCTCGCGCGCCGCGGGGACGGCCTCCCGCCAGTCCGGTGCCGAGAGCAGGGCGACCCGCACCCGCGCTCACTCCCACCAGACGTTCTTGACGTGCGTGGTGAGGATCTCGACCCCGTCGTCCGTGACCAGCACGTTGTGCTCGAACGCACCGGTGCCCGCGCCGGGCCGGCCGACCTGCGCCTCGACGGCCATGACCATCCGCGGCTCGAGCACGGCGGCCTCGTCCGGGACGATCGAGGGGTTCTCCCACGCCAGCCCGAGGCTGTGGCCGAACGACGGGTAGCTCTGCCCGAGCATCGCCACGCCGTCACTGACGTCGGCGCCCGGGGCCTCGAAGCCGTGTTCGGTCAGCCACGCCGCGCCGCGGTCGAAGAGGTCGCCGCAGGCGACGCCCGGGCGCATGGCGTCGATGATGTGCTCGACCACCGCGACGGCCGCCTCGAGCACCTCGCGCTGCGCGTCCGTCACGGTCCGGCCGGCCACGGTCGTGCGGACCATGTCGTAGAAGTAGCCGTTGACGGTGCCGTACATGTCGGGGTGGATCATGTCCCCGGGCGCGAGCGGCCGGCGCGCGTCCCACGAGGGCATCCGCTCCCACTGGAAGTGGTCGACGGTCGGCCCGGACACGACGGGGATGTCGAGCGGGAAGGCGCCCTGGGGGATGCCCCGGGCGAGCGCGGCCACGACGCAGTCGGCCTCGGTGGCGCCGGGTACGGCGGCCTCCATGAACGCCTCGACCATCTCGCTGCCGACGCGCGTGGACTCGCGCACGAGCGCGATCTCGCTGTCGGACTTGTAGCGCCGGAGGTCCTCGATCAGGTCGTCCGCCCAGCTCAGCCGCAGCCTGGGAAGCTCGTCGCGGATCCGGTCCACCGCGACGTGCAGCAGGCTCTCGCGGCCGATCAGGCCGATGTGCGCGTCGGCCAGCCCGCGTGAGCGCAGCGCCTCGGCCAGCCCGGCCCACAGGTCGAGCGACACGCGCACGTCGTCGATCGCCACGAGGTCCTCGCGCCAGTCTGGGATCTCGACGACGAGCGTGCCGTCCTCGCCCACTGGCATGACCACGCCCGCGTGGCCGCGCCCCGACCACTTGCCGGGGCGGTCCGGGATCTGGGGGAAGGCCGAGTAGTGGTTGGTGAGGTAGAGGACGTCGCCGCCCCAGTCGGCGCCGGCGGCGCCGCGGCTGACGACGATCACGCCGTCGAGCCCACGCTCGGCGGCCTTCTGGCGCAGCCGCTCGCGGCGCTCGCCGTATTCGGCCGCGGGGATCCGCCCCGTGGCCGGGGTGCTCGATTCATTCACTTCGTTTCCTCCTCTTCGCCCCGTCACCCGAAGGGCGGCGGGTTCACGGTTCAGTCGTCTCGGTCCGGTCGACCTCTTCGGGTTCCTCGTACCAGCGCTTGCGCTCGCCGACCCGCGCCCGCAGCTTCCAGCGGCGGCTCTTGGGCGCGGCCTCCATCGCGGCCGCGAGCGCCTCGATGCGCGCGGCGATGACCTCCCGGCTCTCGCCGTCGAGCGGCTCCTCCGCCAGCGCCGCGGACAGGCGGCCGAGGTTGATCTCGAAGGTCCGCTGCAGCCCCCAGTCTTCCGCCGTCAGCTCGACGATCCGCTTGACGTTGACCGCCTGGTCGTCGTGGTCGGCGACGTCGTGGGTGTGCAGGAGCGCGTAGAGGTCGCTGCTGTCCTTGGGGTTGAGTTGGACGATCTGGAGCTTCGTCATCAGCACCTCCGCGGCCGGCAGCGTGTCCGGCATGCGCGTCAGCCGATCGGTCAGCGGCAGCACGTGGCACATCTCGAAGCGATCCACGAAGACGTCGATCTGGCGTCCGTGCGTCTCGTCGAAGAACAGCAGGCGGCGCGCGCCGTTGAGCGCGTTGAACTGCGCCTCCGGGACGTAGCCCGCCGCGGTCAGGAGCTCCTCGGTCCCGCGCCGGTGCTTCTTGGTGATCACGAAGTCGAGGTCCTGGATCGCGCGCGCGAAGCGCGGGTGCAGCCGGGAGCCGGCGAGCAGCAGGATCGCCATCCCGCCGATCAGCCGCGCGTCGAGGCCCTCGTGCTCGATCTGCGCGAGCAGGCGCCTGGCCTCACGCTCGAGGTCGGGCTCGATCGACTTCGGATCCACGGTCATCGGTGCATGCAAGTTCATCCGACGACGAATTGGTAGTCGGCTTGGTCATCCCGTAGGTGGACGAGCGCGCCGGAAATGCGACCCGTGTGGTAGTCGCTCCCCGGGTTGATGCACAGGCTGCGGCCGATCCGCGCCACCCCGCGGGACTCGTGGACGTGGCCGTGCAGCGCCGCGATCGGCTGGAAGCGCTCGATCGCCTCGCGCACCGCGGTCGAGCCGACCGGGATCATCTTCGGCTCGCCCGCCGCCAGCACGACGTTGAGCTCGTCGTCAAGCTCCGCGGCCGTGTCGAGCTGCGAGGCGTAGGGCGGCACGTGCAGGTTGAAGACGCAGTGCGTGAGATCCTCGACCTGTCCCGCCATCGCCTCGACGCGCCGGAACAGCTCGTCCTCGTCGAGCTCGCGCGGCGAGTCGAACGGCGTGACGTTCGAGTAGCCGAGCGAGATCATCGTGTAGCCCTCGCCGAGGTCCACGACTCGTCCGTCGCAGGCCTCGACGCGCTGCGCCGACTCGATCGCCTCCTCGACACCGGGCGGGTCGTCGTTGCCGGGCATGACGAAGCAGCGCACCTCGGGGTCGGCGAGCCGCTCCCCCGCGAGGCTCATCCAGCGCTCGAACGTGACGAGCATGACGTCGGCGAACCACGCCTCGCGCTCCTCCACCGTCAACCTCGCGACGCGCTGCACCTCGTCGGGCGTCATCAGGTGGGGGTACATTCCGTTGGCGCGAATGCGGTTCTCGAGCTCGGCGACCTCCTCGGGCGTGCCCGCCCGCTCCGGCTGCCCGTAGAGCTCGGCGACGACCTCGCCGTCCTCCTCGACCATCGGGACGACCACCTTGCCCGTCACGTCGCCGCCCATGACGATCACGGGCGCCTGGTAGACCGCCGGCGCCTGGAGGAACTTCCGCCACAGCACCTCCGTGCCGTGGATGTCGGACGCGTAGTAGATCCGCAGGCGGCCGCCCGGGCCGTTGTCCTTGCGTCGTTTGAAGAGCCCCACGCGCCTACTCCGGCGGGAGCTCGCGGTAGGTGAGCGAGAGGTCGATGCCCTGGCGCTTTCGCACCTCGCGGGAGATGAAGTAGATCGCGAAGGCGAGGACATAGACGCCGAGGGCGAGGACGACCTTGCCCGGGTTCTCGCTCAGGCTCGCGCCCGACCCCGGGTCCCACAGCAGCACGCCGATCGCGAGCGCGAAGCCGAGCAGCGCCAGACCGGACACGAGGCTCAGCAGCGGGATGCCGCCGACCTTGCGCCCGTAGGGCGAGTTCTCGACCATCGCGCGCTGCCGGTAGGGCAACAGGATTGCGCCGACCGCGGTGACGATCAGCGTCGTCGAGAGGCCGAGCAGCACCGCCAGCGTGCTGAACCAGGTCGTGAACGAGTAGATCGCCGTGCTGCCGATCGCCAGCACCGTTACGATCGCGATCGCCACGACCGGCGAGTGCGTGCGCGGGTCGACGTAGGACAGGCGCGCGGGCATGATCCGGTCGAACGACCAAGCGAACATGCTGCGGCTCATCAGCAGCATCGTCTGCGGGAGCCAGATCAGCAGCCCGATGCCGAAGCCCACGATGATCACGGCGCCGAACACCCAGCTGCCCGCAGCGATGCTCATGATCTCCGGGTACGCGGGCGCGCCGGCGGCGAAGCCGTAGGCGGCCGGGTCGGCGAAGCCGAGCATCCCGTTGAACGTGTAGCCCGTCACGTGCAGGTAGGCCGGAAGCATCAGCGCGATCGCGACCGCCGCCACGAGCACGGCGCCCGGGATCGCCACGAGGTGGGTGCGCTTGCGCATCCGGATCTCGCCGGCGAAGTAGTTGCTCGAGTACAGGAAGCCGAAGATGTACCAAAACACCGTGACGGACTTGAGGGTCGCCTCGAGGTTGAACCCGGCCGGCGCGAAGCCCGCCTTCTTGGCCGACGCGTCGAGCGCAGCCGACGCGTTCTTCGTGCCGAGGTTGGCCGCGTAGTCGTTGAAGTTCGCGAGGAAGCCGGTGCGGCTCTGGAACAGCCCGGCGAGGATCGGGAGCAGGAAGGCACCGAGCATGTAGAGGACGAAGGCGCCCACCTGCAGGCGCAGGAAGAGCCGCAGCCCGCCGACGATGAACACCACCGCCGACAGCAGCACGGCGATCGTGCCCGTGATGAACAGGCCGTGCTCGGTCGAGAACCAGTCCCCGAAGTCCAGCCAGCCGGACGAGCCGGTGAAGCCGGCCATCATGCGCCCGAAGGCGCCGAAGCCGTAGGCCGCCAGGTAGGTCGTGTAGACGCCGTAGATGATCGCCAGCCAGAAGCAGTAGCTGAAGTTGGCGGCGAAGCCGAGCGCGGGGTGCAGCGAGCGGCTGTTGAAGACGTAGTCGCCGCCGGTGCGCGGCATGATCTGCGCGAGCATCGCGTACATGAACGCGCCCGGAAGACCGAGCGCGACGGCGATCAGGAAAGCGAGCGCGGCGTTCGAGCCCTGGTAGGCGAAGCCGTAGAGCAGCCAGAAGAACGCGAACGAGAGCGCGACGCTCGCCCACATGACGTTGTAGAACAGCGCGTCCGTGCCGCGCGCCTCGCGGACGAGGCCGGTGGCCTTGCGGGTGAACAGCGCCGGTGTCTCCGGCGCGCGCGTGCTCATCTGCTTGCTCCTCGTGTTGTCGTCCTTGTCCGCACCTGCCGCTCGCGCGGGACCTGCGCGAGGTAGTCGATTCGCTCGTCGTCCATGCCGGGCGCCGCAACCTCGGTGCGCAGCTCCGCCTCCCCGCGCCCCTCCACCTCGGCCACGACCGTGCCGTCCGCTGCCAGCGCGCACGTCCCGCCCACGAACTCGAGGCCGCGCTCGCTCCCGGTGCGGTTCACGTAGAGGTGGGGGAGGCGGTTGTCGAGCGTGCGCGCCCGGCTCGCGATGACGTGATCGCCGAAGAACGGCTCCATGTTCGCGGCGGCGGTGACGAGCAGGTCGGCGTCGGCCGCGGCGAGCGCCTGGGCCGTCTCGGGGAACTCGATGTCAAAGCAGATGAGCGGCCCGACGCGTCGGCCGCCGAGCTCCGCAATCACGAGCTCGACGCCTGCCTCGAAGACATTCGCCCCGCTGCCGAACAGGCAGAGCTTGCGGCACACGGCCGCCAGCTCGCCACGCTCGTCGATGCAGGCGACCGCGTTGGCGACCGCCGCGCCGCGCCACTCGCCGACGATCACCGACGTGCCCGCCGCCTGCGCGGCGGCCCGCACGCGCGCGAGCTCGGGGCCGTCGAGGTTGACGGCGGTCTCACGGGCGCGGGCGAGGTTATAGCCGGAGAGGAACAGCTCCGGGGACACGATGAGGTCCGCCTCCGGATGCGCCGCAACGACCTCCGCCGCGCGGGCCGCGTTGGCGGCCGGCTCGGCGGGCGGCGCGATCTGGGCGAGGAGCGCCTGCATCGCCGTCAGCCGCCCGCCCCCGCGTGGAAGGCCATCGCCTCGAGGGCGATGCGGCCGCCCATCAGCGCCGTCAGGGGAGAGGCGTCGAGGCTCGGGGCGACCTCGACGACGTCGACGCCGAGCAGCCCGCCAATGCTGACGCCGCGCACGATCTCGATCGCCTCGCGGCTGGTCAGCCCACCGGGAGTCGGGCAGCAGGTGCCCGGCGCGTGGGAGCCGTCGAGCGAGTCGATGTCGAAGGAGAGATAGACGCCGTCGGTGTCGACGCGCGTGACCTCGCGCGCGCGCTCTACCGCCCAAGCGGTCCCGCGCTCCCAGATCTCCTCGAGCCAGATGACGGTGATGCCGTGCTCCCTGCAGTACTCGAGCTCGGTGCGCGGATTCATCCAGCCCGAGATCCCGACCAGCGCGATCTTGGCCGGGTCGAAGCCGGCGTCGACCGCGCGCGTGATCGGACAGCAGTGGCTCAGCAACTCGCCGCCGACGTCGGGCGCGGTGTCGAGGTGCGTGTCGACGAGGATGAGGGCGGGGTTCTCGACGACGGCCTTGGTGGCGCGGACCGCCGGGATCGTCACAGAGTGCTCGCCGCCGAGCGTCACCGGGAGCGAACCGGAGCGCAGGATCTGCTCGAGGTCGGCCTGAGCGCGCTCGAAGGTGCGCTGCGGGTCGCCCGGCACGACGTCGCAGTCGCCGCAGTCGACCGGGGAGAGGGCGTCGGCGACGTCGAGGTCGAGCAGCGCGTTGTAGGTGAGGAACTGGACGGAGACGTCGCGGATGCCGCGCGGCCCGTAATTCGACCCGGTGCGGCTGATGTTCGTCGCGTCGAAGGGGATGCCGTAGATGGCGGCGCCGGCCCCGGCGGATCGCAGCGCGCTGGTCTCGGCCTTCACGTGGGGGAAGCGCATGAAGGACCCGGCAAGCCCGGCGTGGAGGAGGCTCGTCCACATCGTGCGGTCGATCGGATGGTCCTCGGTGCTCGCCATCAGCCCTTCCCGTCCCAGTCAGCGAAAAAGCGTTTTGTCATCGACTGAGCGTACCCTTGCATAAGCGTTTTGTCAGGTCAAGGGACCGGCGGTAGAGTCGTGGCCGCCATGACGAGCCGAAGGGTCGGAATCAAGGAGGTCGCCGCCGCCGCGGGGGTGTCGATCACGACCGTCTCGCACGCGCTCAACGGCAAGGGCCGGCTCACCGACGAGACGCGCCAGAAGGTGCGCGACATTGCGACCGCGCTCGACTACCAGCCCAGCGCGCTCGCTCGCGGGCTCGCCGGGGGCCGCACGGGGATGCTCGCGCTCGCCGTGTCGTTCGTGGACGACTTCTCGCTCCCGGTCGCCGACTTCGACTACTTCCTGCAGGTGATGAACGCCGCCACCTCGACCGCGCTCGAGCTCGGCTACTCGCTGACGCTGCTCCCGACCGACGCGCGCAGCACGCGGCTCGACCGCCTCCCGCTCGACGGCGCGGTGGTGATGGACCCGGTCCGCGCGGACCCGATCGTGGAGCCCCTGAGCGGCCGCGGCGTGCACGTGGTCACGACCGGGCGCATGCCGGGCGGTACCGAGTCGGCGTGCTGGGTCGACAACGACCACATCGCCGGCACCCGCGCCATGCTCGACCACCTCGAGGACGAGGGCGCGCGGCGAACCGCGCTCCTGACCGCGCCGGTGACGTCGTCCTACACGATCGACGCCCTCTCGGCCTACCAGGCCTGGTCCGCCGAACGCGGCGGGGAGCCGATCGTCGCCACGATCGACGAGACGAGCGAGGGCGGGGCCTACGCCGCCGCGAACGAGCTGCTCGAGTCCGGCGATCCGCCCGACGCCATCTACGCGACGCTCGACCGGCTCGCGCTCGGCGTCTTGCTCGCCGCCGAGGGCAGGGGCGTCCGCGTCCCGCAGGACCTGCGGATCGCGGGCTGCACCGACAGCGAGGCGAGCCGCGCGGCACGGCCGGCGCTGACCGCCCTGAGCCTCAATCCGGAGCGGCTGGGGCGCGAGGCGATCGAGCTGCTGATCGAGCTGATCGAGCACGGCGCCCCCGAGGACCGCCATCGGATCGTGCCATCACTCGTGATCCCGCGAGGCTCGACGCGGCTGGTTGCGACTCCGGGCGCTGCAGGCGGCTGAGTGTGATCGCCGCTAGCAGATAGGTGCGGTGAGCCGCGCACGCGGGCGAGGTGGCGGCCCGCCGCGTTGTGCTCGAGCGGCTCTCGGCGTCGCCGGTCAGCCGGCGCCCCTCGGGAACGGCCACGTGGAAGCGGATCGCTCGGTGTCGATGCCGCGAACGATCCCCACGACTGCCGAATTCGTGTATCAGCGTCGCCGCTCGCCGATCCTGTCTCGCAACCTTCCGCGGCGGCTTTTCGGAGCCTCCTTCAGCGCTTGCAGATACCGATTGACCTGGGCTCGGACGTATGCGCTGCCGGAGGAATCACGCTGATGCGCCCGTCGCAGCTGTCGTTGACGCAGGTTGGCGCGGTCTGGTACTAACGGACGGTGCTGTTGCCGCGCAACGCCGTACCGTCGTTCCCGATCGAGCTCGAGCGCTTGGTCACGCCTGAACGGCTCACGGGCCTGCAACGGACGTACACGGCGACCCTGGGCATGGCGGCGTCGATCATCGCGCCTGGCGGACGCCGGATCACGCCCGAGACGAACCGGCGCCGCATCTGCTCGCTGCTGTGCACCTCGGACGAGCTGCGCGCCCGCTGCCACGGCAACGACCTGAAGGCGATGGAGATCGCGGGTCCGGCGGCGACGATCTACACCACCGACTGCTGTGGTCTCGTCGACGTCGCGATTCCGCTGTCCGTCGGCTCGACCAAGGCGGCGACGTTCCTGTCGGGCCTCGTCCGCACGGCGCCACTCGACCATCAGGGAGCGGCGGCGATCGTGGACTGCTACCTCGGGCGCGGCTTCGCGCTGCCTGCCCGCGAGGAGCTGGAAGCCGCCCTGATGTCGGTGCCGGTCGTGGACGCAGCGGTCCTGCAGACGTCGGCGACCCTGCTGTCGGAGTTCGCGAACCACATCGCCGACCTCGCCGCCCGCACGCTGCTCGAGACGGAGCTGCGCGAGACGCGCCGGCGTGCGATGACGGCAAGCCGGACGCAGTCCTTCCTCGCCGGCAGCCTCAACACGCTGGCCGACGTGGCGATTCTGGAGCGAGCCGAGGACGCCCACGCGCTCGTCGTGGCGCTCGCCAAGGTGTCTCGCTATGCCGCGGACGGCCGCGAGCTGTCCACGATCGCCGAGGAAGTGGAGCACGCCCTGGACTATCTGCAGGTCCGACAGGTGGGGCTCGGCGACCTGCTGCGCTTCGAGGCGACGGTCGAGCGGGCCCTCGATCTGTTGACGCTCCCACGGCTCACGGTGCGCGCGCTCGTCGACCACCTGCTATGGCGTCATCTCGAAGCCGGGCAGCCGGACCGCCCGATCACGATCACCGCGCGCACCGAGCCGCACGGGGTGACGATCGAGGTGACGGTCCGCTCGCTGCCGTCGCATCCGACGGAGTTGTCCGAGCTCGCGGACGTGCGCGAGCGCCTCACGCGCTACCACGGGGACGGGGCCTCGCTGAGCCTCAGCGCCGGCCCAGGCTCGCACTGTGTTCGGTTGCGCGTCCCACCGAGCCACAACTGACGCTCCGCATCCTCACGGCCGACCCCGAGCTCCGGGCGCGTCGCGCGCTGGAGCTCGTGATCCGCGATAGCGACCTTCCGCTTGCGCACGTCGGCCATGCGCGCTCGGCGGACGAGCTGGTGTCGATCGCGCTCGAGACGAGCCCGCACATCGTGGTCCTCGAGCCGCACATGCCGGGCCGCAGCGGGCTTGACGCCCTCGCCGAGCTTCGCCCGCTGCAACCCGGTCTGCGCGCGATCGTGCTGTCGAGATCGGATCGGTTCGACGACGCCGAGCGCGCCATCCGCCTCGGGGTCGGCGCGTATCTCCTCAAGCCGCTGCAGCCGTCGCGCCTGCGTGCCGCGCTCGCGGAGGCGGTCGCGGAGGTGACGCCGTGGAGCGCCAGCGAGGTGACCCGGCGCGGGGCCGACCTCGCCGCCGAGATACCGGAGGGCTCGCGCGCGTGCGCGTTCCGGCTGCCCGATCGACGTGACGCTGCTCTCGCCCACCAGGTCGACGCGGCGCTGGCGCGTCTCGCCGACGCTCAGCTCCCGCTGATCGCCTTCGCGCGCGAGCACGCGGCGGTGCTGCTGTCGCCAGGTGCATGGGAACCCGAGCTCGACGTCGTCATGCGTGTGCGGCGCTCCCTGCCCGGAGCCGCCCAGCTCGGTGTCGGGCTCCCCGCCGAGCGCGACGACGCCGGCGCCGCGCTGGCGACCGCCCTCGCCGCCGTCGCAGCCGGGTTCTTCATCGAGGGTGAGGCGATCGTGAGCTTCGATCGCTTGCCGGCGGCTCGCGGGGGATACCCGATCGAGCACGAGGAGGGCATGCGGCGGGCGATCGCGCTCGGGGACATGGCCGTGGCGGCGCGGCACGTGCACGTCCTGTCCGAGGCACTGATCCTCCCGGTGCGATCGCCGGAGAGCGCCCGCGCCCGCTTTCGAGACCTCATCGTCGTCATCTCGCGCGCGTTCGCGGCGCGCCCACCGGCGCTGCTCGCGAGCCTTGAGTGGGGAGACCGCTGGGGCGACCTGGTCGCCGCCGCCGCCTCGGCGCCGGAGGCGGCGCGCGTCGTGCACGACGCGTGGGAGGCCGCGCAACGCGACCTCGGCAGCCGTCCCTCCTCGCCGGTGCTGCGCGCGCAGGAGTTCGTCCGCGAACACGCCGGGGACCGGATCGGCGTGGCGGACGTGGCGGCCGCCGTCGGGTTCCATCCCGACCATCTCTCCCACCTGTTCCGCCGCGAGCTCGGGGAGACGGTCGGCGGCTACCTCGCCCGCTGCCGGATCGAGCGCGCGCTCGACCTGCTCGCGCACTCGAACGCGCCGATCGCTGCGGTGGCGGCCGGCGTCGGGTTCGCGGACGCGCGCTACTTCAGCCGCTTCTTCCGGCGCGCGACCGGTATGAGCCCGCGCGAGTACCGGCGCTCGCTCGCCGCCTGAGCGCGCAGACCAGCACCCCATCGGCTCGGAACCGTCCACCTTGCAGCGGGATCGCCCGGGGGCGCCCGAGAGACGCGCGGCCGCAGACCGCTGACTCGGATCGGTCCTCTTGCACTGGCTCCGGTGCCACTCGATCCTGCCCGCCACTCGACAGGCGTCTGGAGCCTCCGATCCGCATCTTCTTCACGACCGACATCCATGGCTCGGAGCGGTGCTTCCGCAAGTTCCTCAACGCGGGGCGCTTCTACAAGGCAGACGTCCTGATCATGGGCGGCGATGTGAGCGGCAAGGCGATCATCCCGATCGTCGAGGCCCCGAACGGGACCTTCACGTGCACGCTCGCCGGCCGGCCGCGCGTGATGGAGAACGAGGCTGAGGTCAAGAACGCCGAGACGCTGGTGCGCGCGAGCGGGTTCTATCCCTTCCGCACCGACCAGGACGAGGTCGATCGCCTCACGGCCGACGAAGCGGCGCGCGACCGCAAGTTCACCGAGCTCGTGCTCGAGTGCCTGGAGCGCTGGATGGCGCTCGCCGAAGAGCGCCTGGCCGGGTCGGGCATCCGCTGCTTCGTCTCGCCGGGCAACGACGATCACCAGGACATCGACGCGGTGATCGAGGCGAGCAGCTTCGTCGAGTACCCCGAGGGCCGCGTCGTCGAGCTGACCGACGGCCGCGCGACCCGCGAGATGATCAGCTGCGGCTGGAGCGGCCCGACGCCGTTCGACACGCCGCGGGAGTGCTCCGAGGAGGAGCTGGCGGCGCGCATCGAGGCGATGGCCTCGCGGCTGCGGTCACCCGAGACGGCGATCTTCAACCTGCACAACCCGCCGTTCAACAGCCGGCTCGACGTGGCGCCTGCGCTGAGCAGCGACCTGCAGGTGCAGTCCGAGGGCGGGCAGCCGCGCATGGTGCCGGTCGGGAGCACGGCCGTGCGCGGGGCGATCGAGCGCTACGGGCCACGGCTCGCGCTGCACGGGCATATCCATGAGTCACGGGGTGAAGCCAAGATCGGCGTCACCACCTGCATCAACCCGGGCAGTGAATACGGTGAAGGCATCCTCCGGGGGGCCATCGTCGATTTCAAGAAGGACAAGCTCAAGAACGTCCAGTTGATCTCCGGATAACCAGGAGGACGTCGGATGGCCATATCAGCGAAACAGGAAGACATCGCCCCGAGCGGTACCTTCGTCAGGCAGGCCAGTGGTCTGGTCAGGCAGGCCGGCGCGTTCGACGCGTTCATCTTCAACTCGTACTTCATCAACATCGGCATGGGCGTCGCGTTCATGATCCTGATGTATCCGCTGTACCCTGGTGCGAACCTAATCCTGACGACGTTCGCGTGCCTGGTGCTGGTCCTCCCGACGTCACTGTTGTATGTGATGTTCATGTCGGCCATGCCCCGCTCCGGTGGTGACTATGTGTATGTCACACGGTCGCTGGGTCCATTCATGGGATTCGTGAGCAACTGGAACTGGAACATGTGGAACCTCTACCTGATGGGAATCGCGGGCTCGTTCCTCGGGACCTACGGCATCTCGGGCATCCTGCGGGTGATCGCCGGCTTCACCGGGAACGCGTCGATCGCCGACAGCGCGGACTTCGTGACCACGTCGACGGGCACGTTCCTGATCTCGTCGGCGCTGGTGATCGGCCTGATCCTGCTGTTCATGTTCGGCCGCGGGCTGCGCGCCTACCTGAAGTTCCAGAAGATCACGTTCTACGTCGCGACGCTGGGCCTCCTGGTCGGGATCGTGGCGATGCTGATCGCCGGCAAGGCCGGCTTCATCAAGGACTTCAACGACTACACCGGCTCCTTCACCGACAAGGCGAACCCGCACCAGGAGGTCCTGGCCGCCGGGAACTTCAAAGCCGCCCCGTTCTCGTTCTCGGAGTCGATGTCGGCCGTGACCTGGCCGTTCCTCGTGCTCGGCTTCGGCATCGCATCGGCGTACATCGGCGGCGAGATCAAGACGGGTCGCAACGCCTTCCTCAAGAGCGTCACCGGCTCCGTCGTCTACTCGGCCGTCTTCATGGCCGTCATCATCGCCGTGCTCTTCGCCGTCGCCGGCGACGCGTTCCTCGGCTCGCTCGGCCTCGCCGACCCGAGCAAGGTCGGGCTCGCGTTCACGCCCACCTTCGGCGAGCTGAGCGCGATGACCAGCGGCAACATCGTCTTCGCGCTGATCGTGGCCGTCGGCTTCGCGCTGTGGACCTACGTGTGGATGCCCGGATACATCCTGTCGTGGTCGCGGAGCATGCTCGCGTGGTCGCTCGACCGCCTCGTCCCGGCGAAGCTCGGCGAGGTCGACCCGCGCCGCGAGGCCCCGGTCTTCGGCCTGCTGGTGCTGATGGCCGGCAGCCTCGTGAGCTGCGCGCTGTACGCCTACACGGACCTGCTGACCGTGCTGGCCGGGGCGCTGGGCGAGGGCCTGACCTTCATCGTGGTGGCCGTCGCCGGGATCGTCTTCCCCTACAAGCAGCGCAGCATTTGGGAATCCTCTCCCTACAACCAGCGGGTCGGCGGTCTGCCCCTGATGTCGATCATGGGCGTCCTCTCGCTGGCCGGGATGCTGATCATCAGCTTCATCCTGCTGACCGACGAGAACTCGGGCGTGGACCTGACCGAGAGCCCGCGCAATGTGATCGTGACCTTCGGCACCTTCGCCTCCGGCATCTTCGTGTACGGCATCGCGCGCCTGTGGCAGCGCTCGCGCGGCGTCGACGTGACGCTCGCCTATCGCGAGATCCCGCCGGAGTGATCTTGCACCCGACCGTCAGGCAATGGTGAACATGACGACCACTCAACTTCCGATGGGCGTGGGCATTCGCTCCTTCCTCGGGGCGCCGAGCGTCGCGCCGAGCGCCGACGCCCTGCGCCGCGACGGGGTGAAGGCCGCGTTCCTCGGGATCCCCTACGAGGGCGCGAACATGTACCGGTATGGCCAGAGCGGCGGCCCGTCGGCCGTGCGCGAGGCCACCGGGCAGTTCTTCAGCTACCACTACGACTACGACGTCGACCTGCTGGAGGCCTACAACCTGGCCGACTGCGGGGACGTCGCGACCGTGCCGGCGGATGTCGCCGCCTCGCACGTCCGGATGAAGGAGACGACGCTCGAGCTACTCGAGGCGGGTGTCCTGCCGCTGATCCAGGGCGGCGATCACTCGATCCCGCTCGGGACGATCCGGGC
Organism: Solirubrobacteraceae bacterium; assembly: GCA_039934455.1. GTDB lineage: Bacteria > Actinomycetota > Thermoleophilia > Solirubrobacterales > Solirubrobacteraceae > DASQFQ01. The sequence goes on along the minus strand of JBDTMF010000017.1, from coordinate 17,566 downwards.
GCTGTCCGAACACACCCCGGGCCGCGTCGGGCTGATCCAGTTCGACTGCCATCTCGACAGCTCCGACGAGGCGTTCGGCTCGCGCCAGACCGGCAGCTCGCACCTGCGCCGGACCGCCGAGCTGCCGAACGTCGATCCGCGCAACATCGTGCACATCGGGTCCCGCGGCCTCTGGAACCCGAAGGAGCAGGCGGACTACTGCGCCGACGCCGGCATCAACGTGTACCGCATGCGCGACGTGCGGCGGCTCGGCATCGCCCAGGTCGTCAAGGAGGCGATCGAGCTCGCGAGCGACGGGACCGACGCCGTCGCGCTCGACGTCGACCTCGACGCGCTCGACTGCCCGCACGCGCCTGGCGTCTGCTCACCGGAGCCCGGTGGGCTCACCTCGGGCCAGCTGTTCGAGGCGATCGACCTCGTCGGGCAGTCCGGCGTCGTGAAGCTGGCGCAGGTCGTCGAGCTCGCGCCGATCTGGGATCCGTCGGGCCTCGGCGCCCGGATGGCGTGCTACGTCTTCTTCACGCTGCTGGGCGCCAACGCCGTCAACCTGAACGGGGCGGGCGCGCATGCGTGAGCTGCGTCAGGAGGGCGACCACCACTACGCGTTCTCGCGCTACCCCGAGCCCCAGCTGTCGATCGATCCCGGCGAGACCGTCGCGATCTACACCGAGGACGCGTTCGGCGGCGTCATCACCGGCCCGGACGACCTCCCGTCGCGCAAGCTTGGGAAGTACCTGAACCCCCAGACCGGGCCGATCTACGTCAACGGCGCCGAGCCCGGCGACACGCTCGCGGTGAAGATCGAGTCGATCGAGCCGACGCGCGATTGGGCGGCCAGCGTCTTCGTGCCGTACTTCGGCGGGCTGACGGCGACCAAAGCCACCCGCCTCCTGCACGAGCCTATCCCGGAGCGTGTCTACATCTACGAGCTGCGCGACGGCGTGTTCCACTACGAGGACAAGTGGGCGATCCCGTGGCGGCCGTTCCTCGGCACGATGGCCACCGCCCCGGACCTCGAGGCGATCTCCGCCCTCACGCCGTTCGACCAGGGCGGCAACATGGACGTGCGCGACACGCGGCCCGGGAACACGCTCTACCTCCCGGTGGCGGTCGACGGCGCCCTGTTCTTCACCGGCGACGCGCACGGCAATCAGGGCGACGGCGAGCTGTGCGGCGTCGCGCTGGAGATCACGGCCAAGGCGACGCTGACATTCGACCTCATCAAGGGCACCGCGATCGCCAACCCGCGGATCGTCTCCGAGACGTCGCTGCACGCGGTCGGGAGCGCGCGCCCCATGGAGGATGCGGCCCGCATCGCCTACGGCGAGCTCATCGATTGGCTCGAGTCCGCGTACGCCATGGACAAGTGGGACGCCTACCAGCTGCTGACCCAGGCGGGGACGCTGTACGTGGGCAACATGGTCGACACGAACTACTCGCTCGTGGCGGGGATCGAGAAGTCCTTCCTGCCGACGCGCGTGTCCGGCGCCGATGTCTAGCCCCGCGACGGCCCTCGAGTGGGACGCGGCGTTCGACGAACGGGTCGAGCGCGCGCGGCAGACGCTGGCCGACGCGGGTGTCGAGCACTGCTTCGCCACCTGGGCCGACATCCACGGGCGCTCGAAGGCCAAGTTCGTGCCGGTCGACCGGTTCGAGACGCTGGCCCGCGGCTCGGAGGCCTACACCGCGCAGGCGTTCGAGGGCATGGGTGAGATCGGCCCGCATGCGCCCGACCAGGTCGCCGTGCCGGACCTCGACTCGCTGACCATCTGCCCCTGGGACCGTCGCCTCGCCTGGATGGCGAGCGATCTCTACTGGCAAGGCGCGCCGTACGAGTACTGCTCGCGCACCATCCTCAAGAGCCAGATCGCCGCGGCGGCCGAGCAGGGCTACGCGATGATGCTCGGGATCGAGCCGGAGTTCTACGTGCTGCGGGAGACCGAGGACGGTCGGCTGGAGCCGCTGAGCGCGGGTGACACCGGCCCGTGCTGGGCCTACGACGTCGAGAAGACGCTCGACGCGATGCCGCTGCTTGACGCGCTCGCCAAGCACGTCGCCGAGCTCGGGTGGCAGATGCACTCCTTCGACCACGAGGGCGGCCACGGCCAGTTCGAGCTCGACTTCGGGTTCACCGACGTGCTGACGATGTGCGACCGCTTCACCTTCCTACGGCTGATGCTCAAGGAGGTGGCCAAGCGCTTCGGCGCGTTCGCCACCTTCATGCCGAAGCCGTTCGCGTCGGACTTCCGCTCGGGCTCGCACTACAACATGAGCCTCGTCGGCCTCGAGTCGGGCGAGAACCTCATGACGGACCCTGACGATCCGGCCGGCGCCGGGTTCTCGCCGGTCGCCTACGGCTTTGTCGGAGGACTGCTCGCCCATTCGAGCTCGCTGCTGGCCGTGTCGTGCCCGACTGTGAACTCGTACAAGGGGTTCGTGACCGGCGGCATCGACCCGACCGGGCTGGCGCGGGACATGTCGTGGGCCCCGGTGTCCGCGACCTACGGGGACAACAACCGCTCGTCGATGCTGCGGTTCCCGAACGGGCGCGCGTGCGTCGAGAACCGTACGCCCGACATGACGCACAACCCCTACTGGGCCGCGGCGATCCACCTCGGCGCCGGCCTGGAGGGCGTTATCGACGCCACCGATCCGGGTGCGCCCGCGAACGTAAACCTCTATGAGGAGCAACCCGGGGAGCGGGTCGCGTTCCCGAGCTCGCTGCACGAGGCCGTCCGGGCGTTTGAGGCGGATGAGCTCACCGCCCGGGTGTTCGGGGACGGCCCGAAGGCCGAGTTCGTGGCCGTCAAGATGCGGGAGTGGGACGAGTACAACGGCCATATCAGCCAGTGGGAGCACGATCGCTACCTGAGGTTCTTCTGATCGCGATGGCCGAGCCGGTGGCCGACATCGTCGAGGAGACGCTCCGGCTCCTACACGCCGCGGACGGGCAGGGGGTCGGGCTGAGGCTGATCGGCGGCCTCGCCGTGCGCCTGCATTCCGGTGACGGGAGGCTCGCCGCGTTCGATCGGGAGTTCAAGGACGTCGACTTCGCGATCCGCCTCGAGGACAGCCGCAAGGCGGACGCCCTGTTCATCGCGATGGGCTATCGGGCGGACCGCGCGTTCAACGCGCTGAACGCCGGGAACCGCGCGATCTACGAGGACGTCGCCCACGGCCGGCACATCGACGTATTCGTCGACAGCTTCGAGATGTGTCACCGGATCCCGATCGCCGACCGGATGCTGATCGAGCGCGCGACGATCCCGCTCGCGGAGCTGCTGCTGACCAAGCTCCAGATCGTCGAGGTCAATGAGAAAGACCAGCGCGACATCTGCGCGCTGCTGCATGAGCACGAGGTCGGCGAGTCCGACGACGAGACGATCAACGCGGCCGAGGTCGCGCGCCTGTGCGCCGCCGATTGGGGCCTGTGGCGGACGTGCCTTCTCAACGTCGAGAAGATGCGGGACGCGGTCGGCCGCTACGACATCCCCGAGTCCGACCGTGACGTCATCCGGCGCCGGCTCGAGCAGCTGTGGGCGCGGATCGAGCAGGAGCCGAAGTCCCGCAAGTGGAAGCTGCGCGACCGCATCGGCGACCGGCGCCAGTGGTACCTCGAGCCCGAAGAAGTCGGTCCGTGACCCTGCTTGAGGAGCTGTCGTGGCCCGGGGTGGCGGAGCTCGTCGCGGGAGGCGAGACGCTGTGCCTGCTCCCGGTCGGCGCGACCGAGCAGCACGGTCGCCATCTCCCGCTCTCCACCGACTCCGAGATCGCCACCGCGATCTGCCGCGCGGCGTCCGAGCGCACCGGCGTGCCGGTCCTTCCCACCCTCACGATCGCGTCTTCCCACGCCCATACCACGAAGTGGCCGGGAACGCTCTCCTACCCGCCCCGGATGGTGATCGAGATGATCGTGGAGCTCTCGCGTTGGATCGTGGCCGCGGGGTTCCGCAAGCTCCTGATCGTCAACGCCCACGGAGGCAACATCGGGCCGCTGCGCGTCGCCGTAGACGAGATCCGCATGAGCGGCGAGCTGCAGGTCGGAGCGATCTCATGGTTCGAGCTCTCGCCGGCGATCGCCGAGCTCACCTTCATCGACGGCGAGGACATCCACGCGAGCGCCGCTGAGACGTCGCTGATGCTGCACCTGCGCCCCAACCTCGTCGATCTCGATGCCGTGAGAGACGACCCCGACCGCACCCCCGGCCGCGTCTTCAGCTACACCGTGGCTCAGGCCAGCGTCGACGGGCTGACCGGCTCGCCGAGCCTGAGCACTCCCGAGGACGGCGAGCGACTCTTCGGGCTGATCGTCGCAGCGCTGGCGGTCCGGGTGGAGCGGGCCCGGGGCGAGAGGCCGCCCGAGCTCGGTCGTTTCTAAGCGGCCAACCGGAACCGTCAGCAGCTGTCGACTAGTTTCTCGGCTCGCAGGTGCTGTCCACCGTCCAGGCCGCAGCATGGGCATTCGACAACCTCATTGACGAGCCGGCGGCACTCGAGACGCTCCAACGCCTCTGCTCCCGCTAGCCAGTCGCATCGCCCTTCAGAGGAAGGAGAGTCAGATCAACGGGGGCGGGCTTCAGCGCCTCACAGGTAAAGACTCAACAGACCCGGCATGCACTTGCACTTAAAGTGCAACAACTCGCGTGCCGTCTGCCGACTGTGACGTAAAATCGAGCGTGCGTGACCGATGTTCCCACAATGGTGTATGAGCTCGCCCTGCGTTCACTTGATCAGCAGGAACGAGAGCTCGGTGAACTGCGGGCGCGGATGAACACGGTGATCGCGGCTGCGGCGATCATCGCGTCGCTTCTCGGTGCGGCATCGATCGATCGTGATGGGCTGTCGGGCTAGGCCGTTGTGGCGCTCGTTGTGTTTGTGGCACCCGGCGCGTTGAGCCTCTTCGTCCTTTGGCCGCGCACGCTGCGGGCCGGGGCCGAGGTGGACCGACCGCGACTGCTTGCCCTTTGTCGGCGCGGGCGCATCGTCGCGTCGCGGCCGTTGACGGTGGATCTGGATGATCTGCTGGGCGAGGCGATGTCAGGCCAGGTCAACGCCAGTGCTTCCGAGATCCGGGCGCCAGTCCCGATGAGCAGTTCGGCGAGCGGCCGGTAGTGCGGGGCGCAGACGGCCAGGTACCCGCCGATCTCAGCGATGCGCGGGTAGTCCAGCTCCGGCGGCGCGCGCGGGAGCCCGCGGGACGGCCGTGCATGGGTTGTGCGGCATAAGGCGGCGCCGGATCGCATCGAATCGCCCCGGGTCGGGCACGCCCGCGACCTGCCGCAGGCTCTTGGATGAGCGCCTGCCGCGCGGCGAGAGCAGCCGCGCGGGTCGCGAACCCGCGCCGCGACGACAGCCGACCGTCGGAACGACGGAACGGCGGAACACGAACCGCCACCGCACCTCGGTCCGCGTCCGGGACCGATAGACGCCATCCCCACCGGCTCCCGGTGTCGCCGCCGGACCGAGCGCTCGAATGCGGCAGCCTGGGCGTGCTTGGCGAAGCGCCGCGTGCGTTGCCGGCCGTGCTCGTACCACCGCACCACATAGCGGTCACGGACGGGATCGAACTGGAGGCTCATGAGCGGCTCGGTCTCTGGGGCAGAACGCGCGAATGCGATCTGCTCCGTGTTGCCATAGAGCGTTGCCACGGGAACTGGTCCCCGCCCCGAGCTGCCCGCCCGAAAAACGAAAAAGCGAAAAAGCCCCGCTGATCAGGGCTTTCACGCATGCGCCGAAGAGGACTCGAACCTCCACTGGCCAATCGGCCCACCAGGCCCTCAATCTGGTAACCCGGGTGTCATATCCGTCCTATGCGTCCAGATCGTTCGATGCGTCCGCGGATCTGGACGTAATGGACGGAATGGATGATGTGCCCCACGGATCTAGACGCGATGGACAATCTGGATCTTGCCTGCGCCCCGACTAACGAGCACGTTGGCTATCGCATCGGCGCTCACATCGTTCTCATTGTTCACCGGAGTGAACGCAGCGCTCGAGCGGCGCGCATCAACGCGGTTATGGCCTCGCCCGCGTCGCGCCGCCGTTGGGCTGAACAAGCTGGCCCGAATAGGCCGTCGCGGCCGGCCCGGCCAGGAACGCGACAGTCGCGGCGATCTCCTCCGGGCGACCGATCCGCAGCATCGGGATCCCCTTCGCAAAGCGCTCGCGAATCGCATCAAGCGAGACGCCGGCGTCTTCGGCGTCGACCTCGAGTTGAGCAGTGTCGGTCACCCCTGGGGCGATCGCCGCGATGGTGATGCCGTGCGGCGCCAGTTCGACCGCCAACGCGGTGACGAGCGCGGCGACCCCGGCCTTCGAGGCGGCGTAGCCCGTGGCGTTCGGCGAGCCGGTGACGCCGAATTCGGAGGCGATCATCACAATGTGTCCGCCGCCCCGACGGCGCATCCCTGGCATAACGGCGCGGAGCACGTTGAAGTGACCCGTCAGGTTCACGTCGAGGTTGCGCCACCAGTCGGTCGCGTCGTGCTCGCCGAGTGGGCCCATCGACATGTAGGCGGCGTTGGCGACCAGGAGGCCCACCGGCCCCTCGGCCGCTTCGAGCTGAGCGACCATCCGGTCGACCTCCGCGGCGGCCGAGATGTCGGCGGGCGCGGCGATCCCGCCGTCCGCCGCCGCGACGGCGGCCACGGTCGTCGCGTCGGGCCCATTGATGGCTACCCGCGCGCCTTCAGCGGCGAGCCGCGACGCGGTCGCACGGCCGATGCCCTGGGTCGAGCCGGTCACGAGCGCGAGCCGATCCTGCGTGCTCGGTGGCGCACTCACCTCGAGGCGGCCCGACCCGCGGGCCACGTCGAGCGGTCGCGGCCGCAGCACCTGCCCGGTGGTGTACGTGCCGTCGCGCGCGAGGTAGCGGACCGTCTCGGCGGTGGCATCGGCATCCTCGGCCAAGGTCCGGATCATGTTCACGCGAATGCCGGCGGCCGCCACCTCGGCCGCGAGCGCCTTGGTCAGCCCCTCGAGTCCGCCGTCCGCAGCAGCGACATGCGCGCCAGGGCCGTCCTCGGACTCGACCGCGATCAACACGATGCAACCGCTCCCGCGCTCAGCCATGTCGTGGACGGCAGCGATGCACGCCTCAACCGCGGGGCGCAGGCGTGCGTCGAGGATGGCCCGCCAGCGGCGCTCGTCCAGTTCCTCGAAGGCGACAGGGTCGGCGGCGTCCGCAACGACGACCACGAGGTCCGTACCCGTAGGTTGCTCCGCCGGCTCCCAGCCGACCTCACCCAAGGCCTGAACTACGCGGTCGGCGACCGCACCGGCACCGCGGAGCGCGAACGTGCTCACGACACGCCCATGTCGACGGCGCGCTCCGCCTGGGCCGTGAGGAAGGGCGGCCCGAGCCGATCCTCGCGCACGATCGCTGCCTTTGCAGCGAGTCCAAGGACAGTCATGATGATGAGAATCAGCAGGGTGCCCCCAGTTCTCGTACCACGGCGCTTCCGGCGTCCGCGGCCAAGAGGTATTGATCGTCTCGAAGCGCAGCCACGGTACCGCGGCGACGTTGATCGCGAGTCCAGGGGAACCGAGCTTGCATGGCTCGGTCGCCTAGCCCGCCGGGCGTCGGCAGATCACTGCCATGAGCGTCGAGCACATGATCGGGACGTAGAAGCCCGCTGTTCGCATGCTCACGCAGCTCACGGAGATGTTCCAGCCCCTCAGCGGAAGACGCACGCTGCGAACGTCGTGGTGAGGATGATCGGGCTGACCCGGAGCACCTGGCGTGCGGACGGCGCTCGAGCCAGCGCGCACCGCGGATGACGTCGTGTCGCGCCTTGGTCAGCGTCGTTCTCGAGCCGCCCGACGGCATCGCCGGTCAGCCCGCGACCGTCGGTGACGGCCAGGTGGAAGCGGGTCGATCGGTGTCGATGCGGTAGTCGGTGCTGTGCCGGTCGGCGAGGGTGCGCCCGAGTTCTCGCGCGGCGTGGAGTGGATCGGAGGGATCGAGTTCGACGTCGCCGCGCTTGTTCCCGATCCCGCGGACCATCCCCACGAGTGCCGAGTGCGTGTAGCGCGCGTACTCCTGGATCTGGTGAGTGACCGCCAGCGCGGCGCCGGGATATGTCTCCTCAGCGGCGATCAGGACCGCGAGTCGCTTCCCGGAGAGACCGGAGACGAAGTGCTCGGAGTCGGGTTGGGAGGCCGAGATGAAGCAGAACATCCGGTCGAAGAACGTCTTGAGCTGGCCCGAGACGCCGTACCAGTACAGCGGTGTGGCCAACACCATCGCCTCCGCCGGGATCACGTGGTCGCGGAGGAGCCGCTCGTAGCCGTCCTCGATCGTACAACGTCCGTGTTCGTCTCGGCAGCGCCGGCAGTCGCGGAGGAAATGCTGCAGATGATCATCGAGATGGACCAGGGTGGCGACGTGGCCGGCTTCGCGCGCGCCCTCTGCCGAGGCCAAGGCGAGCCGGGCCGAATTCCCATCGCGACGCGGGCTCGCGTTGACCACCAGGACGTTCACCGCGACTATCGCTCTGAGCGGCTGTCGCGCCGCTGCGTCGCGTCGAGCATCGTCGCCACGTACAGATTCGCGATCGTGGCCGGACGCCGCAGCGACGCGCCGATCCGCTCCTCGATGCGGGTGAGCCGGTACCGCATGGAGTTGGGGTGCAGGTGCAGCGCGTCCGCGCTGCGGCCGACGTCGAGGTCGCAGTCGAGGAAGCACCGAAGCGTCTCGTAGAGCCGGGGCTTGGCCTGGATCGCTCCGAGCAGCAGGTCGACCCGAGCCCTTACGGCCTCCTCCGGCGCGCCGCTCACCAGGCAGCCGACAACGTCGAAGTCGTCGAACCACAGTGTGGTGCGGCCGTCCTCCGCCACGGCCAGCTGGGCAAGGGCCAGCGCCGCGTCGTTGAGCGAGCACGCCAGCTCCTCCACCGACCCCGCGGCGCGGCCGACGCCGGTCGCGGGCCCGCCGAGCAGCGGCTCGACGGCGTCGAGCGCCGCCGACAGGACGTCGTCGTCGCCCTCGGCCAGACAGACGATCCGGCTCTCGTGCTCGGTGATGACGAAGTGCTGGTGCGTGCCCGCGAGCGTCCGCTCCAGCCGCTGCGCGGGTCGCCAGTCGGCATCGCTGGACTGCGGTCCGGGCACCGCGAGCTGCACGGCGCGGACGGGAGCGGAGAAGGTGAGTCCGAGGCTGGCCGCGCGCTCACCTAATGCCGCGAGCTTCGCCGGATTCGCCGTGGCGAGGTCGGCGACGAAGGCCCGTCGGATCTCCCGCTCCTCGGAGGCGCTGATCCTGCGGGCGTTGGCCATGACGGCGAGCAGGCGGCCGGCCGCTTCCACGACCGGCTGCGCCAGTTGCTCGGACGCCTGGTAGCCGCCGACGACCACGAGCCAGTGATGGATGCGCCCATCGGCCTCGACCGGCGCGGACACGACGCGCGCGTCGCCCACCGAGAAGCGCTGGAGCGCGGGCGGCCGGCGGCACACCTCGGCCCAGACGTCGGCGGACCAGTCGGGCTCGGGGGCCAGGCTCGGACGCTGACCGCGGCGGAACAGGCTCTCCAGTTGGCCGTCGGGCCGGTAGAGCGCGATTTCGCTGTCCAGAACTGCACCGAGCCGGCGGATGAGCTCCTCCTCCGGGGACGCCCCGTCCAGGGACTCCATCAGGTAGTTCTGCATGGAGACCGTGCGTCGGAGGACGTGGAAGTCCCGGTTCAGCGAGGATCGCGCCGCGAATGCACTGACCTCGTTGAACGGCGTGGCGTACGGGACCTCGAAGAGCGGAAACTGGCGGCGGCGTGCCGCCTCGATCAACGGCTCGGGGATCGTGTCGAACGTCATCCCGGTTCCGAAGCCCAGCGCGGACAGCTCGGAATCGGCCAGCTCGGCCACGAGCCCATGCATCACCTCCGCGTCGTCGCCGAAGCGCATCCCGGTGGTCAGCATCACCCAGCCCGGACTCAACCAGCGTGTCGGGTGCTCGACCTCGGTGCCGTGGACGCCGCGCACGACCCGTGTCCGGCAGTCGTCGCTCCCGACGACGAGCCGGAGGCTGAGCTCCTCCTGGTCGAGCAGCGCTCCGAGCGTCAGGTTCTGCGTGGTCATGGGCCTCAAGCTGATCGTAGCCGCGCTGCGGTCCGGTTCAGCCGGAGATGAACTGATGTCCCTTGACCTTGCGCTTGCGCAGGTCAATGGACACGATCACCGCCTGCAGTGTCCCCGACGAGTAGTCGCTGCCGGGGTTGATGGCGAGCGTACCGCCGATGCGGCTCGCGCCGCGCGATTCGTGGATGTGGCCGTGGAGGGAGACCAGCGGCTGGTGGCGCTCGATGAACGACCGCACGGCGTGTGACCCGACGGGACCCGCGACTGGGTTGCCGCCCTTGATGACCGGCCGCAGCTGGTCGTCGACCAACGGGGCATCGTCGAGCGTGGAGCGGTACGGAGGAACGTGGATGTTGGCCAGCAGCGGCCGGTCGGGGTCGACCCCGACGACGGCCGCCTCGAGTCGCCGCTCGATCTCCTCCTCCGGGAACTCCCGCGGGCTGTTCCATGGCGTCGGGTTGCTGGCGCCGAACCCGACCATCTGGAACTCGCCGAAGTCGATGAGCCGGCCGTCACAGTTGCGCACCCGCTTGGCGGCGTCGAGCGGGGCGTCGATCACCAGCTCGTCGTCGTTGCCCGGGATGCTCACGCAGATCACCCCCGTGTCCGCGAGCTTCTCGTCCGCCAGCGCCATCCAGCGCTCGACGGTGGCCGCAAGCTCGCCGTCCATGACCGCCGTGAGGTGCTCGGGCTCGCTGCGCAGGCGCTCGATCTCAGCGGGCGTGCACCGGTAGGGGTAGAAGCCGTTGAACCGGATCCGCTTCTCGATCTCCCCGGTCTGCTCGCCCGCCGGCACGTCGAACGGGGCGCCGAGGAACTCGCCGCTGAAGGACCCGTTCCGCTCGACGAGTGGGACGAGCCCCTTGCCGCACAGGTCACCGCCGATCACGATCACGTCCACCTTCGCCCGCGGCGCAAGGTTGAACAGCTTCCGGAAGCAGACCTCCGCGCCATGGAAGTCCGTGGCGAACAGGATTCGCAGCACGCGCTACTCGGGCGGGATCTCCGCGTAGGCGAGGTCGAGGTCGATCCCCTGCGTCCGTCGCCACGCGCGTGAGCCGAAGTAGATCAGCGGTCCCACCCCGAAGAAGATGCCCAGGGAGATCAGCACGATCCGGGGATTGTCCGTGATGCTCGTGCCGGAGCCCGGGTCCGTGAGCAGGATGATCTCGGCGATCAGGAAGCCGACGAAGGCGAGGATCCCCACGACGGTGAGCAGCGGCAGCCCCGCCGCGCGCCGCGCCCGCGCCGAGGACTCATAGAGCTCGCGCCGGCGGTACGGGAGGATCGCGCCGGCGACCGCGACCACGAGCAGGGTCAGCGTCTCCGGGAAGAGCACGGTGAGCGTCGTGAACCAGTCGGTGAACGCGTACGCCGCCGTGCTGAGGATGTAGAGGATGGCCACGATCAGCACCGCGACGATCGGCGAGTGGGTCCGCTCGTCGACGTCCGAGAGCTTCTCGGGCATCACCTTGTCGAACGACCACGCGAGCATGCAGCGGCTGGCGAGCATCATCGTCATCGGCAGCCAGGCGACGATGCCGCCGAGGAAGCCGACGATGATGATGAACCCCAGGATGGGGCTCCCCGAGCCGATCGCCGCGATCTCCGGGTAGGCCGGCGCGCCGGCGCCGAAGCCGTAGGCGGCGGGGTCGGCCGTGCCGAGCTGGTTGATGAAGTCCCGCCCGGCCATGTGCTGGAACGACGGGATCGTGATCAGCAGCAGCAGCACCACCAGGGCCACGGCGCCGGGGATCGCGTAGAACTGCGTCCGCCGGCCGGTCTTGATCTCGCCCGCGAAGTAGTTGCTGGAGAAGATGAAGCCGAAGATGAACCACGCCACGCTGACGGCCTTGATCGTGTCGTGAACCGTGTACCCCGTGTCGGTGTAGCCCGCCTTCGCCGCCCCGGCCTGGACCTTGGCGGCGGCGTCCGCGGTGCCCAGGTTCTGCGCGTAGTCGTTGAACGACCCCAGGAACGAGGCGTGCGACGTGAGCAGGCCGACGATCACCACCAGCAGGAAGGCGCCGATGATGTAGATCACGAACGTCATCTGCTGGAGGCGGAAGAAGAGCTGCGTGCCGCCGAGGATGAAGGTCGCCGCCGCCAGCACGGTCATCACCGTGCCGGACACGAAGATCCCCCAGTCCGAGGCGAACCAGTCGGCGGTCGAGAGCAGGCTGTCGCTGGCGCCGAACCCGACGAGCATGCGCAGGATCGCCCCGACGCCGTAGGTGGACAGGAACGTCGCGTAGACGCCGACGACCACCATGTTCCAGAATACGTAGCTGAAGTTGGCGGCGAAGCCGAGGAACGGGTGGATGGTGCGGCTGACGAAGACGTAGTCGCCGCCCGTACGCGGCATGAGCGTCGTGAGCAGCGCGTAGAGGAACGCGCCGCCGATGCCCAGGATCGCTGCGATCAGGACCGTGAAGGGCAGGTTCGCGGCCGGGTAGAGCGTCGGCACGAGCAGGTACATGAAGGCGAGCGTCAGGGCGCCGCCCGACCACATGACGTTGTAGATGAACGCGTCGTAGGCCTTGCCCTCGCGGACGAGCCCTGTGGCCTGCCGAGCGAAGAAGGATCCGTCCCCTGCCCCGGTCGTGGCGTCCCGCGATGCTTCCTCGAACGTGCTCATGAGGACGAGTCTCCACGGCGCCGAGAGTGGCGAGAATCGTCCTTCCCCCAAACATGGCGAGCGGCCGCTGGAGATCCCACAGTAGCCAGCGCGTACGGCGCGGTGCGACGTTGTAAATCGTGGCCGTACCGCGTCTCTGGCACCCCTTCGCCGACATGGCCGCCGTAGCCGGCCGGCAGTTCGTCGTCGACCGGGGCGTGGACGTCTGGATCTACGACGAGGACGGGCGCCGCTACCTCGACGCCACGGCGAGCCTCTGGTACGCGAACATCGGTCACGGCCGGCCGGAGATCCGCGAGGCGGTCTTCCACCAGATGGAGCGGCTCGAGACGTACGCGATCTTCAACGACCTGGCGAACCGTCCCGCGCTCGAGCTGGCCGACCGCCTCTCCCGCCTGTCGCCGTTGCACGACGCCTCCGTCTTCCTCTGCGGCGGCGGCGCAGACGGCATCGAGACGGCGGCGAAGCTCGCGCGCCGGTTCTGGCACGTCACCGGGTCGCCCGAGCGCACCCACCTCATCAGCCGCACCAACGCGTACCACGGGACGCACGGGTTCGGGACGAGCCTGGCCGGCATCTCGGGCAACCGCGACGGCTGGGGTCCGCTGCACAGCCAGGTCTCCGTGATCCCGCACGACTCGGTCGAGGCGCTGCGCCGCGAGATCGACCTGATCGGCCCGGACCACGTGGCGGCGTTCTTCGTCGAGCCGGTCATCGGCGCCGGCGGCGTGCTCATCCCGCCGGACGGCTACCTGGAGGCGGTCGCGGACCTCTGCCGCAAGCACGGCGTCCTGCTCGTGGTCGACGCAGTGATCTGCGGCTTCGGCCGCCTCGGGACCTGGTTCGGAATCGAGCGCTGGAACGTCGTGCCCGACATGATCGTCTTCGCCAAGGGCGTGACGAGCGGCTACCTGCCGCTGGGCGGCGTGGTCGTCGATGAGAGCGTCGCCGCGCCCTTCTGGGACGAGCCGGGCGCCGCCGTGCTGCGCCACGGGCCGACGTACGCCGGGCACGCCGCGTGCTGCGCTGCCGCGCTGGCCAATCTCGACGTGCTCGAGGACGGCCTGCTCGAGCGGGGCCGGCTGATGGAGCTCCCCCTGGCCGCGGCGCTCGAGCCGCTGGCGGACCACGCCGCGGTGCGGGAGGTGCGGGCCGGCCTCGGGTTCCTGGGCGCGGTGGAGCTCGACCCGGAGCTGATCGCGGCGGATCCCGGGATCGTGACGCGAGTCGCCCAGGCGGTGCGGCGCAACGGCGCGCTGGTCCGGCCGCTGGGTTCCTCGATCGCGGTGTCTCCGCCGCTGACCGCGACGGAGGAGCACCTCGATCTCCTCAACGGCGCGCTGGTGGCCGGCCTCGACGAGGCGACCGCCAAGACCCGCGCTGCCGGCACGGTGGCGTGATATGCCACGCGCTCCAACCATCTCAACCTGGGAGAGCGATGTGGAAGCCGACGACGACGGACCCCGCGAGGACCGCCCTGTCCTGGTCGGTCAGGCGACCGCGGTCGTCGACCGCGCCCAGGAGGCGGGCATCGTGGTCCGGCTCATCGGCGGCGTCGCGGTCGCTCTGCACTCGCCGAGCGCGAGCCACCGCGCGTTGCGTCGCGAGTACGCCGACATCGACTTCGTGGCCGGCGCGGTCGACCGGCGGGCGCTCGACGAGCTGCTCGCGGAGGTCGGCTACTTCCCCGACAAGCGCTTCAACAGCCTGCACGGCAAGACGCGGCGGCTCTACTTCGACGAGAGCGGCAGCCGCCAGGTCGACGTCTTCATGTCGCACTTCAAGATGTGCCACGAGCTGCCGCTGGGCGAGCGTCTCACCGTCGACTCGCCGACGGTCCCGCTGGCAGAGCTGTTCCTGACCAAGGCCCAGATCGTCCAGCTCAACCAGAAGGACCTGCTCGACCTGCTCGCTCTGCTCGCCGACCATCCGGTCGGAGACGGCGACGACGAGACCATCAACGCCGACCGCGTCGCGAAGCTGTGCGGCGCCGACTGGGGGCTCGCGAAGACGGTGACGCTCACGCTCGACCGGATCGCCGAGGCCGTCGCCGATGCCGCGGGCGTCGACGCGCCGGCCATCGAGAGCCGCGTCGAGCAGATTCGCCGCGCCATCGACGAGGCCCCCAAGTCCATGCGCTGGCGCGCCCGCGCGCGGGTCGGTGAGCGGGTGCCCTGGTACGAGCTGCCCGAGGATCCCAGGCGCGGAACCGCCTGATCACCAACGAGGAGGACGAATGCCCGACACGACGCCCAACCGTCCCGGACCGACCATGTGGAACACCGTGCTCTTCCACGGTCTCGCCGGCACGTTCCTGCGGGCGCCGCACGTCGCGCCGGAGGCCGACGCCATCCGCGAGAGCGGAGCCGGTGCGGCGATCTACGGGATGCCGTGGGACTCCATGGCGGTCACCCGGTCGGGCGCCAGTTATGGGCCGCGGGCGATCCGCGAGGCCACGACGCTCTTCCTGCCCTACAACGCGACCTGGGACTTCGACATCCAGGAGTCGCTCGGCCTGGTCGACACGGGCGACTGCTACACGGTCGTGGGCAACCCCGCGAAGACCTTCGAGCGGGCGCAGGCGGACATCGCCCAGGTGCTCGCCGGCGGCGCCATCCCGGTCGTGCTCGGCGGCGACCACTCGGTCACGATCCCGGCCGTCCGCGCCGTGGCCGACGTCCGCCCGGGAGCCGGTCTCGTACTGATCGACGCCCACCTCGACACCGCCACCGACGTCGGCGGCGAGACCCTCAGCAACTGCTGCCCGGTGACGCGCGCGATCGACGCGGGGTTCGACCCGCGCAAGACCGTCCTCGTCGGAATCGCCGGCTGGATGAACCCACGCGAGGAGCTCGCGTACTGCCGCGAGCACGGCATCACGGTCCTGTGGCTCGAGGACGTGTGGAAGCTGGGCACCGCCGCGATCGTGGAGCGCGTGCTGGAGATCGCCGGCAGCGACGATGGTCTCTACCTGACCGTCGACGTGGACGGGATGGACGGCCCGTTCGCGCCCGGGACGAGCACGGCCGGGCCGGGCGGCCTCAGCTCGCGCGAGATGCTCGAGATCGTGCGCGGGGTGTCCGCCGGCGGGCTGCTCGGACTCGACGTCGTGGAGACGGCCCCGAGCCTCGAGCACGGCGAGCGGACCGCGAACATGGCGGCGCGCATCGCGCTCGACGGGCTGGCCGCGCACTGCGGCGCCGTGACGTGAGCGCGGCTGCGCCGGCCGAGCTGACGCGCGGGACGTACGTCGGTGGCCGCTGGCGCGAGCCTGCGCGCACGTTCCCGACCTTCGACCCCGCGCACGACGATCGCGTGCTGGCCCACTGCGCCGCGGCGTCGCCGGCAGACGTCCGGGAGGCGTACGCCGCGGCGCGGGAGGCGGCGCCCGCCTGGGCCGCCACGTCGGCGCTCGAGCGCGGCGAGCTGCTGCAGCGCACGGCCGGTGTCCTCGCCGCTCGCCACCGGGAGCTCGCGGAGACGCTCACGCGCGAGGAGGGCAAGACCCTGCGCGAATCCGAGGCCGAGATCGGCCGGGCCATCTCGGTGCTGCGGTGGTTCGCGGGCGAGGCGGCCCAGCCGACGGGCTCGGTCCACCCGGCGACCGACCCGCGCACGCTGCTCTTCTCGCTGCGCGAGCCGCTCGGCGTGGTCGCGGTGATCACGCCCTGGAACTTCCCGTTCGCGATCCCCGCGTGGAAGATCGCCCCCGCACTCGCCTTCGGCAACACGGTCGTGTGGAAGCCCTCGGAGATCACGCCGCTGTGCGCGGCGTGCCTCGCCGAGGCCTTCCACGACGCCGGCGTCCCGGCCGGCGTGCTGAACATGGTCACCGGACTGCCGGCGGAGATCGGCGACGCGATCACGGGCGACCCGGAGGTCGACGCGATCACCTTCACGGGCTCCCTCGCTGTCGGCCGGAGGATCCAGGCAGCCGCCGTACCGCGCGGCATCAAGGTGCAGCTCGAGACGGGTGGCAAGAACCCGGTGATCGTCCTCGACGACGCCGACCTGGACCGCGCGGTCGAGCTCACCGTGCGCGGCGCCATGTGGTCGGCCGGCCAGAAGTGCACGGCGACGAGCCGCGCGCTCGTGCTTCCAGGGGTGGCGTCGGCGTTCAAGGAGCGGCTCGTGGCGAGAGTCGGCGCGCTGCGCGTGGGGGACCCGCTCGACGACGCGGTGGAGATCGGACCGCTGGCGTCGGAGGCGCAG
Source organism: Solirubrobacteraceae bacterium (assembly GCA_039934455.1). Taxonomy (GTDB): domain Bacteria; phylum Actinomycetota; class Thermoleophilia; order Solirubrobacterales; family Solirubrobacteraceae; genus DASQFQ01. The sequence continues at coordinate 645 of JBDTMF010000017.1, read as the reverse complement.
CTCGAGAAGGTCCTCGGCTATCTCGAGATCGCGCGCGACGAAGCGTCGCCCGCCGTCGGTGGGACCGGCGTGGCCGGCGAGGGGAACTTCGTCACTCCGACGGTCTACCTCGACGTCGACCCGGACTCGCGGCTCGGCCAGGACGAGATCTTCGGCCCAGTCCTCGGCGTCATCGACGTGCGCGACCTCGACGAGGCGATGGCGGTGGCCAACGGCGTGCGCTACGGGCTCTCGGCGTCGATCTTCACGCGCGATCTCGGCCGGGCGCTCGAGTTCGTCCGCGGGATCCGCGCGGGCATGGTCCACGTCAATCGCGAGACGCCGGGGGCTGAACCGCAGGCACCGTTCGGCGGCATGAAGGACTCGAGCTCGCACAGCCGGGAGCAGGGCAAGGCCTCGGCCGAATTCTTCACGGAGCTCAAGACCGTTGCCATCGATCCGTGACCGCCGTCCGGCGCGCGGTGATCGGTGACCGACGCGGACCTCCAGTGGCTCGACGGCGTCGCGCAGGCCGACCTGGTCCGCGCCGGCGAGGTGACGGCCGCGGAGCTCGTCGAGTCGGCCCTGCGGCGCGTCGAGGCGGCGGACCGCTCGCTTGGCTTCCTCGTCGAGTGGATGGACGATCAGGCGCGCGCGCTGGCCGCG
>JBDTMF010000016.1:0-35496 GCA_039934455.1 Solirubrobacteraceae bacterium | reverse complement strand
CGTCGCGCCGGGTCGCGGCGAGCGCGGCGGCCGCCGGCTCGACGGCCGCGCGGAACGCGAGCGCGTCCGCGACGTCGGCGCGCGCGGCGCGGGCCTCGGCGAGCAGCGGGGCGAGCGCGGAATCGCCCGCGGCCGGGCCGATCACGACCGTCCCGCCGTGCCGCCCGCGGCGGCTCTCGACCAGGCCGTCGGCCTCGAGCTCGCGCAGCGCCTGCTGCACGGTCGCGCGCCCGACGCCGAAGGTCCGCGCCAGCTCACGCTCGGGCGGGAGGGCGTCTCCGCGGCCGATGAGCCGCAGGCCGACGTGGCGGCGGATCTGCTCGGCGACGATCTCGTGCGCGCGCGGGGGGTCGATGCGCTGGAAGGGGATCGGGCGAGCGTAGAGGACAGCTCGACGTTGAAATCGCTAAAGCGTTGTGTTTTGATCCATTCGTGGCCGTCAGCGACCCGCTCGACTCCGGCCTCGTCCGCGCGCTGGACGCCTACGTGGACGAGCGGCTCGACGACCTCGTCGGGCTCGTGCGCGATCTCGTCGGCTTCGACACGGTCTCGGTGGACCTCGCTCCCGGGTCCGAGCACCGGGCGAACGAGGAGGGCGCGCTCCAGGAGATGGTCGGCGGGCTGCTGGCCGATCTCGGCGCGGAGGTCGACCAGTGGGAGCCCGATCCGGCCTCGCTGCGCGATCACCCGATGATGCCGCCCTGGCATCACTGGGAGGGGCGGCCGATCACGGTCGGCACGGTGCGCGGCCACGGCGGCGGGCGCTCGCTGATCGTCAACGGCCACATCGACGTGGTCAGCCCGGGCGACCTCGAGCGCTGGACGACCCCGCCGTTCGCCGCCGACGTGCGCGACGGCCGCATCTACGGGCGCGGCGCGGTCGACATGAAGGGCGGCGTCGCCGCCGCGCTGTTCGCGCTGCGCGCGCTCGCCGAGACCGGCGTCCGGCTCCGCGGAGACGTGATCTTCGAGGCGGTGCCCGACGAGGAGACGTGCGCGATGGGGACGGTCGCGGCGATCGAGCGTGGCTACCGGGCAGACGCCGGCCTCGTGCCCGAGCCGACGCTGCTGAACCTGTGGATCGCGACGCGCGGGCTGCTGCACGGCTCCTTCCTCGTCCCCGGCCGCTCGGCCCACGCCGAGGTCAACCAGGCGCCGTGGCAGGACGGCGGCGGCGTCAACGCGATCGAGCGCGCCGTGCCGCTGCTCGCCGCGCTGGGCGAGCTCAGCGACGAGTGGCGGGAGCGTGAGGACAAGCGCCATCCGCTGCTGGGGGCGCCGCAGGCGCAGCCCACGATCGTCGCGGGAGGCGCGTTCATCTCCAACGTGCCCGAGGCGCTGACGGTGCACCTGAACGCGACCTACCTGCCGGGCGACTCGGACGCGGGCGGGTACGGCAGCGCTCCGCGCGCGGAGATCGTCGGCGCCGTCGAGGCCAGCGCGGGACGCGACGCCTGGCTTCGCGAGCACCCGGTGCAGTGGACCTGGGCGACGGATTACCCGCCGTCGGAGATCCCTGCGGGCGAGGAGATCGTCGCGACCGCCCGCGAGGTCGCGCTCGACCTCGGGCTCGAGGGCCGGCTCGAGGGCATCGACACGACCTACGACGGCGCGCTGCTCACCCGCCTGGCAGGCATCCCGAGCCCCGCCTTCGGGCCCGGCGACCTCGGGCGTGCGCACGCACCGGACGAGTGGGTCGGGATCGAGGAGCTGCGACAGGGGGCACGCGCCTACACGCGCGCCCTGACCAGATGGTGCGGCGTGGCATGAACGCGACGAGGGAGAGGGCACGATGAGCACATCCGAGAGCGTCGGCGGCCCGGGGGACGCCCCGGCCGCGTCGACCACCTCCGGCGGCCTGTTCCTGCGCCGGTCCTCCGGTCTCGTGCGCGAGTTCGGCGGCAAGGACGTCTTCGTCTTCAACACGATCGGCTACGCGCTCGGCCTCGTGCTCGGGATCATCCCGCTGCTGATGGCGGGAGCGGTGCCCGAGGCCAACGTCCTGCTGACCGTGGCGCTCGGCACGGTCCTGACGGTCGCCAACGCGATGACCTACGCGTACCTCTCAGCCGCGATGCCGCGCTCGGGCGGCGAGTACGTCTACCTCGGCCGTGTGGTCCACCCGGCGGCGGGCTTCACGGCGAACTGGGGCTTCCAGTGGTCGCAGCTGCTCGGGCTCGGGCTCTACGCGTCGTTCACCGTCAACTTCGGCATCGCGGTCGCGTTCCTCACGCTCGGCAACGTGCTGGACTCCGCGGGCCTCGTCAGCGCGGGCGAGAACGTCAGCGGCGACTGGTGGACGTTCGGGCTCGGCACGGCGATGATCGTCTCGGTCCTGGTCGTCCTCTCGATGGGACCCCGGGTGGTCCGGCGGGTGCTCAACGTGCTCTTCATCCCGGCCATCATCGGCTCGTTCGTGACGCTGCTCGTGCTGCTCACCACCACGCGCTCGGAGTTCGTCTCGCGCTTCAACACGTTCATGGCCGACCGTGCCGACGGCCAGACCTACCAGTCGATCCTGAGCGCGGCGGACAAGGCCGGGTACGTCGAGAAGGCGAGCACGGTCGGCGCACTGCTGCTGGCCGTCCCGATCGGCTACTACATCTACATCGGCTTCACCTACTCGACCTACATCGGCGGCGAGGTCAAGGAGCCGGCGCGCACGCAGCCGCGCATGATCGCGGCGACGCTCGCGTTCGCGGCCGTGATGTACCTGCTGTGCCTCTGGCGCTTCTACGACATCGTCGGGCAGGACTTCATCAACTCGGTCATCTACCTCAACGACAACGCCAAGGGCGGCTCCGGCCTGCCGGTCGACCCGGTGCTGAACTTCTTCACGGGAATCATGACCGGGAGCACGATCCTCAACGTGCTGATGGCGATCAGCTTCTTCCTCTGGAACTTCCTCCTGCTGTTCGTCATCGCGATGGTCTGCACGCGCAATCTCTTCGCGTGGTCGGTCGATCGCGTCGCGCCCGACGCCCTGACCAAGGTCGACCGCCGCTTCCACGCTCCGTGGGTGGCGACGCTGGTGATCATCGCCTGCGCGGAGATCCTGCTCGCGCTGTTCGTCTTCACGACGATCTTCGACAACGTCTCGAACTACATCGTGCTGTTCTCGATCGCGTTCTGGATGGCGAGCTTCGCTGCGATCCTGCTGCCGACGCGGCGGCCGGAGATCTTCGCCGCCGCGCCCGACTACGTGCAGCGCCGGGTCGGCGGCGTCCCGGTCATCACGCTGCTGGGCATCGGCAACCTCGTGCTGTTCTCGATGGTCCTCTACTCGGCCTTCAAGCTGCCGGCGTTCAGCGGGCCGACCGGCAGCGGCGCGGTCCTGTTCGTCATCGGCGTCTACGTGTCGGGCGTGGTCTGGTACCTCGCGGCGAAGGCGATCCAGAAGCGCCGCGGCGTCGACATCGAGCTGCTCTACCGCGAGATCCCACCGGAGTAGCGGGTGCGCCTCTTCTACGCCTCCGACATCCACGGCTCCGACCGCTGCTTCAAGAAGTTCCTCAACGCCGGGAAGTTCTACTCGGCCGACGCGATCCTGGTCGGCGGTGACATCACCGGCAAGGCCATCGTGCCGCTCGTCGAGACCGCTCCGGGTGAGGTGCGCGCAACCTTCCTGGGCAGCGAGCACGTGCTGGGTAGCGCGGAGGAGATCGCGGCGCTCGAGCAGCGCATCGCCGACACGGGCTACTACTCGCACCGCTGCGGCCCGGATGAGGAGGCTGCCCTGCGCGACGACCCGGACGCGCTGCACGCGCTGTTCGTGCGCCGCATCGTCGAGCGCATGGAGCGGTGGATGGAGCTGGCCGACCAGCGGCTCTCCGGCGCCGACGGCATGCCCTGCTTCATGAACGCCGGCAACGACGACCCGCCGGAGGTGGACGCGGTGATCGACGCAGCCGCGCGGGTGGAGTTTCTCGAGGGCCGCGTCGTGCGGCTGCCCAATGGGATCGAGGTGGCGAGCTGCGGCTACGCCAACAAGACGCCCTGGAACTGCCCGCGCGACGTCGAGGAGCCCGAGCTCGCCCGGCGCCTCGACTCCGTGGCCGGCGCGGTCGAGGATCCGAGCTGGGCGATGTTCAACTTCCACTGCCCGCCTTATGACTCCCAGATCGACCAGGGGCCGCGGCTCGGCGAGGACTTCCAGCTCCGCCAGACGGCGGGCGGGATCGAGATGCACGCGGTCGGGAGCACCGCGTGCCGCGAGGTGATCGAGCGCGACCAGCCGCTCATGGGCCTGCACGGCCACCTCCACGAGTCACGCGGGACGGTGAAGATCGGGCGCACGGTCTGCGTCAACCCCGGCAGCGAGTACACCGAGGGGATCCTGCGGGGCGCGCTGATCGATGTCCACGACCGCAAGCGCAAGGTCAAGAACTGCGTGCTGACGACGGGGTAACGACGTGCCCGGCGACACGGTGGAGGCCGCGCTCACCCAGGTGGCCCAGCGGCGGGCCCACGAGTACGTGGCGGAGCAGATCCGGCGCGTCGTCGTGCTGCGAGTGGTGGCTCCGGGCAGCCGGCTGCCCTACGAGCAGGAGCTGGCCGGGGCGCTCGGCGTGAGCCGGGCGACGGTCACGCAGGCGCTGCGCCAGCTCGAGCGCGAAGGGCTCGTCCAAGTGCGGCGGGGCCGCGGCGGCGGGGTCTTCACGCAGAGCGCGACGACCGACGGCGCCGATCCGGGCGTGCTCCGCGAGCTGCGCGCGACCGCTGCGGCGATCCGGCACGCCGCGGAGCTGCGCGCGATCCTCGAGCCGGCCGGGGCCGCGCTCGCGGCCGTGCGCCGCTCGGAGGCGACACTGGAGCGGCTGGCGGGCCACAATGCGACGATGCACGCGGCGGCAGACGACGACTACCGCTTCATGCGCGCCGACACGAGCTTTCACCTGGAATTGGCCCGCGCGAGCGGCAACCCGCTGCTGGCGGAGGCGGTCGAGCGCACCCGGCTCGCGATGGCCAGGGCGCTGGAGGTGCTGCCCGACTCGCCGGCCTGGCACGAGCGCACCGTGACGCAGCACGCGGCCGCGGTCGACGCGCTGCGGGCGGGCGACCCGGCGGGCTCCCGGCGCGCGATGGAGCGCCACGTGCGCGACACGGGCAGCGCGCTCAATCTCATGCTGACGACCCTGGGCTCGTGACGGCGCGTTCGCGTGAGCTCGGGATCGTGTTCGGCGACGCGGCCCCAGGACCGCTTGACGCGATCACGGACGTTGCGGGAGTGCGCGTCGGCTCGGTCACCCTGATCGAGGGCGAGGACGTGCGCACCGGCGTGACGGTGATCGTGCCGAGCGAGGCCGACGTCGGCGAGGAGCAGCTGTTCGCGGGCTGTCACACGCTCAACGGCAACGGCGAGCTGACCGGGCTCGAGTGGGTGCGCGAGTCGGGCCGGCTCACGACGCCGATCGCGATCACCAACACGCACAGCGTCGGCGTCGTGCGCGACGCGCTCGTCGCCGCCTCGGTGCGGGCGCGCGGGGATGACGACCGGCTGTACTGGGCGCTCCCGGTGGTGGGCGAGACCTACGACGGCATGCTCAACGACATCAACGGCATGCACGTGCGCGGCGTGCACCTCGACGAGGCGCTGGCCAAGGCGTCCGGCGGACCGGTCGAGGAGGGCGCTGTCGGCGGCGGCACAGGGATGATCTGTCACGGCTTCAAGGGCGGGATCGGCACCGCATCACGCATGACCGAGGCGCGGCACGGCGGCTTCACCGTCGGCGTGCTGGTCCAGGCCAACCACGGCTGGCGTGAGCGCCTCACCGTCGCGGGCGCGCCGGTCGGGCGCGTGATCGGCCACGACGTGGTGCCCGATCCGCACGAGGACCTGCCGGAGTCCGCGGCGGGCGCGGGCTCGATCATCGTCGTGGTGGCGACCGACGCGCCGCTGCTGCCGCACCAGTGCCGGCGGCTCGCACAGCGCGCCTCGCTCGGCATCGCGCGCACCGGGGGCGCGGGCGCGCACTCCAGCGGCGACATCCTGATCGCCTTCTCGGCCGCGCAGCAGGGCCTGCCGCCGAGCGACGCCGAGAACGCCGATGAGCCGGTCACCGTGCCGATCACGATGTTCGTCGACTCGCACATCAATCACCTCTACCACGCGACGATCGAGGCCACGGAGGCCGCGATCGTCAACGCGCTGCTGGCCGCCGGGACGATGACCGGCCGCCGCGGGGTCACCGCCTATGGCCTCGAGCCGGAACTCCTGCTCGAGGCCATGGGGCGGTTCGGTCCGCCGAGCTAGGCGACGGGACCGCGAGTGGTGGTGGCGCCGCGGCCCTTGCCGCTGCCGCCGACGGCGCGCAGGCCGAGCAGCACGATCATCACGCCGACGATCGAGCCGATGATGCCGCCGAGGTCGAACTTGTCGGAGTCGCCGATGCCGAGCAGGTAGGTGAAGAGCACCCAGCCGACGAGCGCGCCGACGATGCCGACGATCACGGTGGCGACGAAGCCCATCGAGTCGTCGCCGGGAAGAAGCGCGCGGCCGAGATAGCCGGCGATGATGCCGATGATGATTGCCGCGATGATGTTTCCGAGCATCTGAAAATCTCCTGAATTTGGGGTCAGGACGGTCTACCCCGCGGCCGGGCGTCCAGTCACGATCCACGTCTGCACGCGTACGCTGCGCCGCGTGGACGGTCCGGTGATCATCACCAACTCGATCTCGGGCGCGGTCGCCAACCGCGACCAGTGCCCCGCGATCCCTTACACAGCGGGCGAATACGGCGCCGAGGCGCGGCGGGCGGTCGAGGAGGGCGCGGCGATGATCCACATCCACGCCCGCAGCCCGGACGGCGTGCCGTCATACGAGGTTGACGACTTCCGCGCGATCACCGAGGCGATCCGGGCCGAGGCGGGCGACGTCATCATCAACTACTCGACCGGGGCGATCGGCGTCCCGCTCGCGAAGCGCATCGCCTACCTGCGCGAGCTCAAGCCCGACATCGGCGCGCTCAACATGGGCTCGATGAACTACGCGAAGTACTCGGCGCGACGCAGGGACTTCGTGTTCAAGACCGTGTTCGAGAACTCGTTCGACACGATCATCGAGCTGTGCACGGCGATGCGCGAGGCCGGCATCCGGCCTGAGCACGAGTGCTTCGACTCGGGCCACATCGCCAGCCTCGACCCGCTGCTGGACATGGGCCTGCTCGGGCCGCCGCTGCAGATCTCCTGCGTCATGGGGGTCACGGGGGGCATCCGGCCGTCGGCGCGCAACCTCGCCCACATGGCCGAGCAGGTGCCCGAGGGGGTCGCGCACGAGTGGGGCGTGATCGGGATCTCGCGCCGGCAGTGGTCGCTCGTCGCGGCAGCCCTCACCCTCGGGGGGAACGTGAGGGTTGGCCTGGAGGACAACTTCTACCTCCCCGACGGCGAGATGGCCCGCTCCAACGGCGACCTCGTCGCACGCGCCCGCCGCATGGCCGAGGACGTCGGGCGGCGGCCGGCCACGATCGCGGAGGCGCGCGAGCGGCTCGGTCTATGAGCGGCGCGCTCGACGGCATCCGCGTGCTCGACCTCTCGCGGCTGCTGCCGGGGGGCTTCTGCACGGGCCTGCTCGCCGACTTCGGGGCCGACGTGCTCAAGGTGGAGGACACCGGGCTCGGTGACTACGTCCGCTGGGCGCCGCCGCACTACAAGGGGGCGGAGGAGAGCGCCGGCTCCGCGCTCTTCCTCTCCCTCAACCGCAACAAGCGCTCGATCCGCCTCAACCTCAAGACCGAGGAGGGGCGCGACGTCCTGCTGCGCCTCGTGCGCGAGTCCGACGTGCTGGTCGAGGGCTTCCGCCCCGGCGTGATGGACCGCCTCGGGGTCGGCTACGAGCGGCTGCGCGAGGAGAGCCCGGGGCTCGTCTACTGCGCGATCACCGGCTACGGGCAGGACGGCCCGTACCGCGACCGCTCGGGCCACGACATGAATTACCTCGGCCTCGTCGGGCTGCTCGGGCTGACCGGCGAGCGCGACGGCCCGCCCGTGCAGGCGGCGGGCCAGATCGCGGACATCGGCGGCGGCGGGCTGATGGCCGCCGTCGGGATCCTCGTCGCGCTGCGCGAGCGCGAGCGCTCCGGCGAAGGGCAGCTCGTCGACGTCTCGATGGCCGACGGCGCGCTGTCGTGGCTCGCCATGGTCGCCGCGCGCACGCTGGCCGAGGGCGCCGCGCCGCGGCGCGGCGAGCTCGAGCTCGCGGGGGGCCTCGTGTGCTACCGGCCCTATCGCTGCGCGGACGGGTGGGTGACGCTGGGCGCGCTCGAGCCGAAGTTCTGGCAGGCGTTCTGCCGCGGCGCCGGGCGCGAGGACCTGATCGAGCGGCAGCTCGACCCGAGCGGGTCCGAGACGCAGAGCGAGGTCGAGGCGATCTTCGCCGGTCGCACGCGCGACGAGTGGGCCGCGTTCGCCGGCGAGCACGACTGCTGCCTCGAGCCGGTGCTCGGCCTCGACGAGGCGCTCGACGCGGAGCTCGCGCGCGCGCGCGAGATGGTGGTCGAGATCGACCAGCCCGGCGTCGAGCGACCGGTGCGGCTGCTCGGCGTGCCGGTCAAGCTCTCGCGCACGCCGGGCGACCCCCGGCGCGCCCCCGGGCCGGCGCTGGGGCAGGACACGGAGGACGTGCTGAAGGGGCTCGGCTACGCGACCGAGGAGATCGCGCGCCTGGTGGAGTCCGGCGCGGTGGCGGGGCGGGCGGACGCGAGCGCGCGCGGCTCGTTCATGGGATGAGCCGCCCGATGAAGATCCTCGTGCCGGACGGCTTTCCTCGCGGCGGCCTGCCCGCCGACGTGGAGCTGCGCGCGTGGGGCGCCCCCGGCGACGGGGTCGAGTTCGCCGTGCCGACCTCGGACGCGGCCGCCCGGCGGCTCGCCGAGCTGCCCGGCCTGCGCGTGGTCCAGGTGCTCTCCGCCGGCGTCGACTGGGTCGAGCGCCACGTGCCCGAGGGCGTCACGCTCTGCAACGCCGGCGACACGCGCTCGCCGGCCGTGTCGCAGTGGGTCGTCGCCGCGATCCTCGCCGACCTGATCGGTTTCCGGCGCGCGGAGCAGCAGCGCGCGGCGCATCGCTGGGAGGAGTGGCAGCCGCGCGAGCTGGCCGGCAAGCGGGTGGTGATCGTCGGCTACGGCTCGATCGGGCGCGCCGTCGAGCGGCGGCTCGTGCCCTTCGGCGTGCGCGTCCGGCGTGTCGCCCGGTCGGCGCGGCCGGGGGTCGAGCCGGTCGAGCGGCTGGCGGAGGTCGTCGAGGGAGCCGACGCCGTGGTCGTCCTCGCTCCGCTCTCGGACTCGACGCGCGGGCTCGTCGGCGCCGAGGTGATCGCGCACATGCGGGAGGGCGCGCTGCTCGTCAACGCCGGCCGCGGCCCGGTGGTCGACACCGACGCGCTCGTCGCGGCGGTCCAGGCCGGGCGCATCCGCGCCGCGCTCGACGTCACCGACCCCGAGCCGCTCCCGGACGACCACGTGCTGTGGACGCTCGACGACGCCTTCATCACGCCGCACAACTCCGGCGACACCCCGGAGGCCGAGCTGGCCGCGCAGGCGCTGGCCCGCGCGCAGATGCTGCGCCACCGCGCGGGCCTGCGGCTGCACCACGTGGTCAGTGGGAGCGCACGCCCCGGGCGATGAACTCGACGAGCGCGTCGAGCTCGGGCTTGGACATCCGCTTGGCGAAGCCCTCGGGCATGATGCTCCTCCCGCCGCCGTAGACCTTCGCGTTCGGCGTGACGATCGACTGACGGATGTAGGCGCGGTTGCGGCCGCCGAGCGAGTTGGCGAGGTTGGGGCCGATCGTCGCCGTCGCCCCGGCGGGCGCGAAGGTATGACACGAGCCGCAGCCCATGGCCGCCCACACCTTGAGCCCCGGGTCGCCCTTGGCGGCGGGCTGCGCGCGGCGCTGCTCGTCGTCGCTGCCGCAGCCCGCCAGCGCCGCGACCGCGAGGAGTGCGGGGACGGTCTTCAAGCCAGGCGGGCGGGCGGGTGCCGGCGACGGTGCATGAGCCAGAGCGCGAAGCCGCCGAGCAGGAGCACGCCGGCGAGCGCGATCGGGATGCCCGGCGGCCCGACGGGCTCGGGCCGGCGCACCGTCGTCGCGGGCGCCGTGTCGCGGATCAGCACCGCCGGGTAGGTCGTCGGAAGCGCGTGGTTGAAGCCGTCGTAGACCGCGTAGCTCCACTGGCCGGCCTTCGGGAAGCGCACGGTCGCGGCGTAGCGCCCGGGCTTGCCGGCCGGATGCGCGCGGAAGGTCGTGCGGTTGCCGTCGGCGTCGATCGTGACGATCTCGGGGCGGAGGTCCGACAACGGGGTGCGGCCGTGCTGGAGGACCGTGAGCTCGACCTTCCAGGCCTGACCGGCGCGCAGGCCCTCGGGTGTCGAGGAGAGTCCCGTGGTCGCGAAGCCGCCCGCGTGGGCGACGGCGGGAGCCGTCAGGAGGAGGAGCGGCAGGATCAGCATGCAGCGACGCATCGGGCGCCTCCTTGTGTCGACTTGCACAAGTTACCACCGGACATCGTGGCGTTCCAATACTCCCCAGGCCTCGCGCAGGTTCCCGGCGACCGGCAGCGAGCCGCTGAAGCGGCCGAAGGGCTGCTCGTAGTCGGAGGCGAAGACGAGCAGGCGCTCGCGGCGCGCGCGCACGGCGGCGGTCTCGCAGCGCAGGTCCCCGACGCCGGTGAGGTCGGCGGCAAAGGGCAGCGGCCCCACGTGGTGTGGCGTGCCGTCGACCCAGACCGTGCGCTCCGAGGTCTCGCGACCGTCGTGCACGCCGTCGACGAGGTTCCACGCCACGCGCGCGCCGGACTCGGCGATCCCCACGCCCGCCGACCAGCGCCAGGCGGTGCGGCGCGCGTGGTAGCCGGCGGTGTCGTCGATGAAGCCGTAGCCCTCGAAGGGCCGGCCCAGGACGGTCCCGCGCATCGGGATCCCGCCCTGCTTGCGCGTCCAGATGTACTGGGCGCCGTGGGGGGAGACGACCTCGACGCCTGCGCCCTCCTCGAAGCGAAGGTCGATCGGCCCCGCCTGCACGCGGCCCGGCGTCATCCGCACGAGGCCAGGACGCCGCTGGGTGCGCTCGTGCAGACGCTCGCCGTCCCACACCGCCCACCACGTCACGGGCACGCCGCCGACGCTCGCGCGCGCCGCGCACAGCATCGCCTCCGCCGAGAACGCGCCGATCCAGCGCCAGCGCTTGAGCGGGCGGCCGCCGCGGATGAGCCGGAGCCGCTCCGGTGGCAGCGGCACATCGGTGGGCCGCCCGGACTGCGCCCCGTCCTCCCCGCGCCAGGCTGGTATCCGCATGAGCGCACGATATCCTCGCCCGAGGGACTGACTGACGGGTCAGTCCAGGGGAGAGAGAGGAGTCATCGCCGTGAGGGCCGCTGCTGTGCAGCTCAACTCGACCGCGGACCGCGACCGCAACCTCGAGTCTGCGGACCGGCTCACGCGCGCCGCCGCCGCGGCGGGCGCGGATCTCGTCGTGCTGCCCGAGAAGTGGGCCGTGCTCGCGAGCCCCGAGGAGACCGCCGCCGGCGCCGAGCCGCTCGACGGCCCCGCGCTGACGTGGGCGGGCGCCGCCGCGCGCGAGCTCGGCATCGACCTCGTCGCCGGCTCGATCGCCGAGCGCGTCGAGGGCGCCGACCGCGGCCGCAACACCTCCGTGCACTTCGGCCCGGACGGCGAGGCGCGCGCGACCTACCGCAAGATCCACATGTTCGACGTCGAGGTCGGCGGCACGACCTACCGCGAGTCCGACACCGACGAGCCGGGCGACGAGGTCGTGCTCTCGAGCACCGCCGAGGGCGTCGAGCTGGGTCTGAGCATCTGCTACGACCTGCGCTTCCCGGAGCTCTACCGCGAGCTCGCCGCGCGCGGGGCGCGCATCATCGCCGTGCCCGCCGCCTTCACGCTCGCGACGACCCGCGAGCACTGGGAGGTGCTCCTGCGCGCTCGCGCGATCGAGGACCAGGCCTTCGTCGTCGCTGCCAACCAGATCGGGCAGCACGCGCCGGGCATCCGCTCCGGCGGGCGCTCGATGATCGTCGACCCGTGGGGCCTCGTGCTCGCGCAGGCGCCCGACAGCGAGACGTTCGCGATCGCCGAGCTCGACCTCGAGCGCCAGCAGGAGATCCGGCGCACGCTGCCCTCGCTGGCCAACCGCCGCCTCGGCACCGAGGCCCACGCCTAGTGGCTCCTCCACGAGTGGGGGCTGCGCGCAACGGCGCGGTCGACAAGCGCCGCGTCATCCTCGACGCGGCGGTGCGGGTGTTCGCGCGCCAGGGCTTCCACACTTGCCGGGTGTCGGACATCGCCGACGAGGCCGGGGTGGCCTACGGGCTCGTCTACCACTACTTCGGGTCCAAGGACGAGGTGCTCGACACGCTCTTCGTCGAGCGCTGGGACGTGCTGCTGGCGGCGATCCGCGAGACCGACCAGCAGGACGGCGTGGCGCGCGACAAGCTGTTCGCGATTGCCTCCTTCATCGTCGACTCCTACCGCTACGACCCCGAGCTGATGAAGGTGATCATCGTCGAGGTCACGCGCGCGGCGAACTCGTTCGGGCGCACGCACCTGGCGAAGATCGGCGAGGCGTACGGCCTGATCGCTGACATCGTGCGCAAGGCCCAGGAGGACGGCGAGTTCAGCGACACGGTGACACCGCAGTTCGCCGCGATGGCGTTCTACGGCGCGATCGAGCAGGTCCTCACCGGCTGGATCTTCGGCCTGCTGGACCAGGGCGAGGAGGATTACGAGAAGGCCAAGCGCTTCGTGGTCGGCACGATCTGCGACGGGCTGGAAGCGCACGCGTCGGAATCGTCTGCTTGACTCCCGCGACCATGACCGACAACGAGATGGTGAAGCGCCTCATGTGGGCCGGCCTTCTGGCCGGCCTCGGCTCGCTGGCCACGATCCTCACCAGCAAGGCCGCGCACCTGATCTGGGTGCGCGCCTTCGGGGAGGACCCGCCCGAGTGACCGACGAGCGCGAGGAGGCCAAGCCCGCGGACCCCGACCGCCCGGCTGCCGTCGCGGCGAGCGAGTCCGACACCGCCGCCCAGCCGGCCCCGGCGTCCTCCGTCGAGGACGCGCACGCCACCGCGGCCGCGCGCGAGGCGACGGCCCAGGCCACCCGCGAGGAGGCCGAGGCGCGCGTCGCCGAGGTCCACCGGGTTGCGCGCGAGACCGACGCACGCCGCGCGGAGGAGAAGGTCGCCGAGGCCAAGGAGGAGACCGAGAAGCTCTCGCGCAAGGAGCGCAAGGCGCACGAGCAGGCCGAGAAGGCCGCCGACGAGGCCAGGCGCGAGCGCGAGCAGGCGCACGAGGCCGGGCGCCTCGCGCAGGAGTCGGCTCGCAAGGCGCCGGAGTCGCCGGTCGCGACGCCGCGCGCGACCTCCGGCGCCGCCGTGACCTCGCCGGGTGTGGGCTCCGAGTCCGCGCCGCGCGCCCAGGCCGCCGCCGCGGCTCCCTCGTCCTCGTCGTCGCAGCCGGCCTCCGGCCTGGCCGCGACCGCCGACGACAAGCCCGAGGTGCTGGTGGGCGCCGCGTTCGCGGGCGCCTTCCTGTTCGCGAAGATCCTCCGAGCGATCACGAGCAGCGATGACTGACCCGCGCCCGTCCGAGCTCGGCGAGGCGATCCAGGAGGTCACCGAGAAGGTGCAGCTCCTCGTACGCGAGGAGATCGCGCTCGCGAAGGCCGAGCTGACCGAGAAGGTCTCGAAGCTGATCCGCGGGATCGTCGCCGGGGCGGTCGCCGCCATCTTCGCCCTCTTCGGCCTGATCTACCTGCTCCACGCCGCGTCGTGGGGCCTCTGGGAGATCCTCGGCACCGGCAACGGCCCGTGGCTCGGCTTCCTGATCGTCACGCTCATCCTGTTCCTGCTCGGTGCGGTCGGCGGTCTGCTCGCGTTCCGCCTCATCAAGAAGGCGATGCCGCCCACGCCCGCCATGGCCATCCAGGAGGCACAGCTGATCCGCGAGACCGTCTCGGGCTCCCAGCCCCAGCACCCCGGCACCGCCGTCCCGGAGATCAAGTCCTGATGGGCGGCACGCGCTCCCCTGAGGAGATCCGCCGCTCGATCGAGGCCAACCGCGCCGAGCTCGGCATGGCCCTCGAGAAGCTGCGGACCGAGGTCGCCGTCGTCACCGACTGGCGCGGTCAGCTGCGGAAGAACCAGAAGAACGTGCTGATCGGCGCGGCGGTCGCGGGCTTCGTGCTCGGCGGCGGGATCGCGGCGGTCGGCGGGTTGTTCCGCCGCCGGCGCTAGGCGAAGCCGCCCGGCGCCGCCGGCGCCGGTACGCTGGCGGCGACCGTGGCCGGACAGTCCCAGCTCAGCATGCGGACGATCGTCCGCGTCTTTTTCACGCTGGTCGCCCTCGGCGTCCTGCTCTACACGCTGTATCTCGTCCGCTCGGTCGTCGGGCTGGTGCTGATCGCGGTCTTCCTCGCCGTCGCGCTCGGGCCCGCGGTCGACCGCGCGGCGCGGATGAAGCTGCCGCGGCCCGCCTCGATCCTCGCCGTCTTCCTCGGCCTCTTCCTCGGCATCTTCCTGCTCGGGCTCATCGTGGTGCCGCCGATCGTCAACGAGGTCCAGGCCTTCGCGGACGACGTGCCCAGCTACATCGACGACATCCGCTCCAACGACACGCTGCGCGAGTACGACGACAAGTACGACATCACGAAGAAGCTCGAGGAACAGGCCTCGAGCCTGCCGAGCCGGCTCGGCGACGCCGCGGGCGCCCTGCAGGCCGTCACGGTCGGCGTCTTCTCGACCGTCATCCAGCTCGTCACGGTCCTCACGATCACGTTCTTCTTGTTGCTCGACGGCGGAAGGATCGCCAACTTCCTGCTGGCGCAGGTGCGGCCAGAGCACCAGGAGCGCGCCCGCAGCGTGGCCCGGGACATCTACAGCGCGACCGGCGGCTACGTCGCGGGCGCGCTGACGCTCGCCACCGCGGCGGGGATCTCCACGTACATCCTGCTCAGCATCCTCAATGTCCCGTTCGCCGTGCCGCTGGCGGTGCTGATGGCGTTCTTCGACCTGATCCCGCTGGTCGGCTCGACGATCGGCGGCGTGCTCGTGGCGATCGTGACGCTGTTCGCCGACTTCCCGCAGGACACGCTGATCTGGGTCGTGTTCGTCGTGGTCTACCAGCAGTTCGAGAACAGCGTGCTGCAGCCGCTGGTCTACCGCCGCGCGGTCAACCTGCACCCGCTGGCGGTGATCACCGCGATCCTCGTCGGCTCGACCTTGCTCGGCGTGCTCGGCGCGCTGGTCGCGATCCCGATCGCGGCCGCGATCCAGATCTCGCTCAGGGACATGTGGATCCACCGGCCTTCGGCCGTGATCGATCCGTCGGGAGGGCGCCTCGCGACGGCGGGCGGCGAGCTGCCGCCGCGCGAGGTCGAGCTGCCTCAGGCCCCGCCGCAGACGAAGACGTAGCGCCGCGCGCCGGCGTCGAGCGGCTCGCCGTTCCAGCCGCCGCGCCGCTCGAGCGGCTCGAGGCCGGCGGCCTCGAGCAGCCCCTCGAGCTCGGCGGGGAAGTACATGTGCCACTCGAGCTCGCGCACGTGGCGCTCCGACCTGCCGCCGCTGCGGTGGACGTCGTAATAGAGCGTCGAGGTGAGCGTCTGGGTCGAGGGGTCGTACCGGTCGACGCACGAGCGCGTGAAGCGCTCGATGCCCGGCGCCGGCGCGTCGAAGTCGGTGTCGACGCGCATCGGCGGGAACGGGTGCAGCGCCTCTGCGAGGTACTCGAAGCGCGGAGCCAGCAGATCGAAGGCGAACGCGCCGCCGGGGGCGAGATGCGCGCGCGCGGCGCGCAGGCAGGCGAGCTGGTCCTCGCGCGTGTGGATGTAGGCCAGCGAGTTGAACGGGACGATCACGAGGTCGAAGCGATCGGCGAGCGCGAAGGACCGCATGTCGCCCGTCTCCAGCCGCACGGCCGCGCGCACCGGCTCCGGCTGCCGTTGGAGCACCGCGCGGGCGCGGGCGAGCATCGCCGCCGAGCCGCCGAGCCCGACGAGCTCGAACTCGCCGTCGGCCGCGCGGCCGGCCGCGGCGAGCGGGAAGGTCAGCCGACCGGTGCCGCTGGCCAGCTCGAGCACCCGCCGCGGCTCCCGCCGCTCGAACAGCCGCCGCCAGAACGCAAGGTCGAACTGCGGGTCGTCCGCGTTCTCGAGCTCGTACAGCTCCGGGTCGTCCCAGGGCGATCCGGTCATGTGGTGCCGGGATGCGGCACCGGCAGCGGCGTCGCCGCCGGCTCGGCCGCAGGTTCCGGCCACAACGCTCGCAGGTGAGGTCGCACGATCAGGATGATGACGCTCAGCAGCAGCCCTGCAAAGAGGAACATCGCCTGCACCCCGAACGTGGAGATCAGCACGCCGGCGGCGACGAAGGCGATGACGAAGGCGCCCGAGGTGCAGGTCTTGTGCAGCGCGAAGAGGCGGCCGTGCAGCGCCTCGGGGACCGCGTGGGACAGCAGCAGCCGGTCGTGCACGAGCGCCAGGCCGTTGCCGAAGCCGCCGAGCGCGAACGTCATCAGGATGAGCCAGAAAAAGGGGGCGATGGCGCACAGCATCAGGTCGGCCGCCATGCACACGAGCCCGAGGATGTAGGCCTTGCGCCACTGCCAGGTGGTGCCGGTGCGCGTCCCGAAGGTCGAGCCGAGGAAGGTGCCGACGCCGGAGGCGGTCATCAGCGCGGCGAGGCCCGATCCCCCGACGCCGAGCAGCTCACGGGCGAGCATGACCTCGCCGACGTTGACCATCCCGACGGCGATCACGGCCACGGTCGATGATCCCAGGAGGATCTTGACGCCCGGTTGCGCGGCGATCTCGCGCGTGCCCGAGCGCAGGGACGCCAGCAGCGACGTGGTCGACCGCGCGATCGGCACGTTCAGCGGGATCGTCGCGATCAGGGCCGCGGAGATCGTGAACGTGACCGCGTTGACGGCCATCAGCGTCTGCGGGTCGAAAGCGAGCAGCAGGCCGCCGGCGATCGCGGGCCCGAGCGTGAGGCCGACGTCGTCGAGCGCCGAGTAGAGGCTCATCGCGGCCGGGCGGTCCTGGGGGCGCGCGACCTGCGAGAGGGAGGCGAGCGCGGACGGGTTGAACAGCGCCGTGCCGATGCCTGCGACCAGCGCGCCGGCGATCATCAGCCCGAACGAGGGCACGAACGCGAGCGCGCCGAACGCTCCGAGGCGCAGCACGTCGGCCGCCACCAGGCAGGTGCGCCGCGGCAACCGGTCGGCCAGCGCGCCCAGCACGGGGCCGAGGACGACGGCCGGGAGCAGCTCGCACAGCAGGACGACCGTCAGCGCCCACGGGGTGTGGAAGCGCTCGTAGGCGAGCAGCGGCAGGCCGACGATCGCGATCCCGCTGCCGATGCTCGACTGGGCGTGGGCGACGAAGAAACGCCGAGCACCGCGTGCGGTGAGCGCGGCGCCGAGGGCCCGCACCGTCAGGCCTCGACGGGGCGTAGGCGCCGCGTCAGGCGGCCGAGCGGTGTGCCCCCCGCGCTGTGCAGGAGCAGGAACGCTCCGATCACGATGACAAGGTCCCCGACGCTGAAGACGTTGTGGATCGGCAGCCAGCCAGGGGTGTGGAAGACGTCGCCGAGGAAGCCGAGCGGGGCGCCGGCGGCCGGGGCCGAGTTGGCGAACTCGGTGGCGTTCTGCGGGATCCCGGCGGCCGCGATGGCGTCCGGGTCGGCGGGCATGACGCCGCGGTTGGCGAGGATGGCGGCGAAGTTCAGGGCGCCGCCGATCGCGACCACCAGCAGGCCGGGGATGTGGCGGTTGACGACGAGGAAGGCGCCGAGCAGCACGTAGCTGGCCACGTGGACCTCCTCGTCGAGCCCGCGGGCCCCGCCGGGCAGGATCGAGATGATCAGCACCTGGACCACGAGGGCGCCGACGGCGAGCCATGCACGGCGGAACTCGAGCTCGGCCAGCCCGGACAGCCGGCCGCCGGCGAGCGGCACCGAGAGGATGCAGAGCAACAGGGCGGCGCCGATCAACATACGCGCGATATCGACGGCCCCCCGACCCGCCTTGAGCGGTCCATGCGTCCAGGGCATCGGACATCCGTCCAAACGCGCTCGTCGCGCTCTCGCGACTGCCGATGAGCCTCACATGAAGGCGAGCACCATGGACGGGGCTTGCCGTGAACGAAGGAGCACGTATGAAGGCACGTATGTATCGGATGCTCCCGGTCCTCGCTCTCCTGGCCGTCGTGGTCGAGGGGCTTGGCGCCGGCGTCAAGTGGTACTAGGCATGACGGTCCACTCCCGTCGCGGGCCGCAGGTGAGGCACGGCCGCAAGTGGTAGACGCAACGGGTGCCTGGGCTCGGTCGATCCGGGCACCCCGCGCGTCCCGATTCACGCGTGGCGACGGTTGCTGAGAGCACGCATGTCCGTGCTCAAGCAACCGCTCGCTCGCTATGTCGCCGCCGTCATCCTCGGCGGCATCGCCGTCCTGACCGTCCTGATCGCCTCGGGCGGCCTCAACCTCCTCGAGGCCCAGCGCCCCGAGCTGCTTCTCATCCTCATGACCTGCGCGGTCGTGGCCGAGCTGACCCCGCTGAAGGTCGTGCTCCGCGCCGCCGAGGGCGAGATCACCGCCTCCAACACCTTCGCTTTCGCGCTGCTGATCTGTTACGGCGCGGCACCTGCCGCCGTGGCCTTCGCGCTGGGCACGATCCTCGCCGACGGCATCCGCCGCAAGCCGCCCGAGCGGATCGCCTTCAACGCCGCGCAGTACGTCCTCACGGTCGCCGCCTCTGGCGTCGTCCTGTCGGCGCTGAGCGGCCTGCCGCACCTGCACGACCCGACCGGCCTGCAGCCCGGCGACCTCCCCGGGATCGTCGCGGCCGCGCTCGTCTTCCACGCGCTGAACTCGAGCTTCGTCGCCGGCGCGATCGCGCTCGCCGAGCGCATCGGCTTCCTGCGCTACCTCGCCTCCGACCTCTTCCTCCAGGCCTCCACCGCCGGCCTGCTGCTCGGGCTCTCTCCGGTGCTCGTGATCACCGCCGACTTCTCGATCGCCGTGCTGCCGCTGCTGTTCCTGCCGCTGCTCGCGATCCACCGCGGCGGCCGGCAGGCGATCGCCAAGGAGCACCAGTCGCTCCACGACGCGCTCACCGGCCTCCCGAACCGCGTGCTGTTCCGCGACCGCGTCCAGCAGGCGGTGCGCGCCGCCGAGCGCCGCCACGGCGGCGCGGCCGTGATGATCATGGACCTCGACCACTTCAAGGAGGTCAACGACACGCTTGGCCATCACCACGGCGACGTGCTCCTCCAGGAGGTCGCCGAGCGCCTCAAGACGACGCTGCGCACCGCCGACACCGTGGCCCGCCTCGGCGGCGACGAGTTCGGCGTGCTGCTGCCCGACGTGATGGGCGCCGACGACGCCCAGGCGGTCGCCGAGATCCTCCAGACCGCGCTGCGCGAGCCGTTCGTGGTCGACGGGCTGACGCTCGAGATGGGCGGCTCGATCGGCATCGCCTGCCATCCCGACCACGGCGACCACGTCGAGGTGCTGATCCAGCGCGCCGACATCGCCATGTACTCGGCCAAGGAGGCCGGCCGCGGCTTCGCGCTGTATGAGCCCCAGCAGGACCACTACTCCCCGCGCCGCCTCTCGCTCGCCGGCGAGCTGCGCTCGGCGGTCGAGAACGAGGAGCTCGCGCTGCACTACCAGCCCAAGGCCGACGTCGTGACGGGCCGCATCGTCGGCGTCGAGGCGCTCGTGCGCTGGAACCACCCGCGCCACGGGCTGCTCGGGCCGGAGGAGTTCGTCCCGATCGCCGAGCAGACCGGCCTCATCGTCCCGCTCACCCGCTGGGTGCTCGGCGCCGCGATGCGCCAGGTCCAGGTGTGGCAGGAGCAGGGCTACGAGCTCTCCGTGGCCGTCAACCTCTCCGCCCGCTCCTTCCTCGACACCGCGCTCGCGGTCGACATCCCGATGCTGCTCAAGCTGCACCAGATCGAGCCCAAGCTGCTCGAGCTCGAGGTCACCGAGAGCACGATCATGCTCGACCCGGTGCGTGCGACGACGACGCTCGAGCGCCTCTCAGAGATCGGCCTCAAGCTCTCGATCGACGACTTCGGCACCGGCTATTCCTCGCTCGCGAACCTCAAGCGGCTGCCGGTCGACATGATCAAGATCGACAAGTCCTTCGTGCTCGAGATGGCCACCGAGCACTCCGACGCCGCGATCGTGCGCTCGACCATCGAGCTCGCCCACAACCTCGGGCTGCAGGTCATCGCCGAGGGCGTCGAAGACCGTCAGATCTGGGAGGAGCTCGCCCGCCTCGGCTGCGACTACGCCCAGGGCTACTACCTCTCGCGCCCGCTCCCGGCCGACAAGCTCGCGCCGAAGCTGGGCATGGCGCCGGTCGGCGAGGGCCACGCCGAGCGCCCGCCGCTGCGCCTCGTCTCCAACGGCTAGCTCGCCACGATCACCAGGCGTGTCGCGGGCGTGAACGGCGCGCCGTCGAAGCCGCCGAGGCAGCGCACCTGCGAGAAGCCCGCGCGGCCGAGCATCGCCACCAGCTCCGTCGCCGCGTAGATGCGGACGGAGTAGGTGCGCGACTCGCGCGCGCCGGAGCCCTCGATCAGTGTCTCGGTGGTCTGCACGACGCCCGCGGCGGCGTCGAAGGCGTGCTGCTCGAGCAGCAGCCGGCCCGCACCGAGTCCCTGCCAGACCTGCTCGCGGTCGTCGCGGACGAGCAGGTCGCGGTGCGTCGTCTCGATCACGAGCCGCCCGCCGGGTCGCAGCACCCGCCGGATCTCGGCCAGCACGCGCACGTCCTCCTCGTCGCCGAGGTAGCCGAGGGAGGTGAACAGGTTGACCGCCGCGTCGAAGGACTCGTCGTTGAGCGGCAGCTCCCGGTAGTCGGCGCGCACCAGCTCGGGCCGCGCCCCTTGCTCGCCCGCGCGCCGCCGCGCGTCCTGGAGCAGCGCCTCCGAGCGGTCGACGCCGACGACGCGGTAGCCGGCGCGCGCGAGCGGCACCGCATGGCGCCCGAACCCGCACGCCACGTCGAGCAGGTCGCCGCCGTCGGGGCATCCCGCGAGCTTCGCGGCCGCGAGCGCCTGCCCCTCGGCGTCGCTCTGGCGCTCGTCCTCCGCGTAGGCGCGCAGGTAGAAGTCGCTGAAGAACTCGTCCCACGTCTGGGCCGGGCTGGGCGTGCGGCCTTCCACGGTGGGCGAGTCTAGGTGGCGGGGGAGACCCGGCGCACGTCAGAGGCGGTCTGGGGAGGAGGTGGGTCCGGGGTGTGAGTGGCGGGTGTGCTGAGTTTGTGGGAATAGTCGCCATGAACTCAGCACACCCCCTCAGACTCACTCCTACCCAGCCGCCGTTGACGTTCGCCGGTGAAGCCGCGAACGCCCCGACGAGTGCGTCGTGTCGGTCACGACGGCGACCCGTGGCATGGGCGGGGAGCGTAGTGGCTCGGCTAGCCTCAGCTCCAGATGCCCACCACCCTCGTCACCGGCGCGACCGGGTTCGTCGGCTCGCACGTCGTCCGCGCCCTCGCGGCCCGCGGCGACGATGTCCGCGTGGCCGTGCGCGCCACCTCGCGGCTGGAGCCGCTGAAGGGCCTCGACGTCGAGACGGTCGTCGCCGACGTCTGCGACCGGCGGGCGGTGCGGCGGGCGCTGCGCGGGGTCACGCGCGTGTTCCACGTCGCGGGCTCGACGAACCTGCGCATGAGCGCCGACGACCTCTTCCGCATCAACGTGCAGGGGACGCGCACGGTGCTCGAGGAGTGCCTGCGGGCGGAGGTCGAGCGCGTCGTGCACACCTCCTCGGTGGCCGCGGTCGGGCCCGCGCCGCCGGGTGGCGCGGGCGACGAGCGCCTCCTCTGGCGGGGCGGCGAGCTCGGCATCCCCTACGTCGACTCCAAGCACGAGGGGGAGGTCGAGGCGCTGCGGATCGCCGCCCGCGGGCTGCCGGTCGTCGTCGTGTGCCCCGCCTTCGTGCTCGGCGCGGGGGACACGCATCGCTCGTCGACCGAGCTCGTGCGGCGCTTCATGCTCCGCCGCATCCCCGCCTACGTGGACGGGGCGATCAACATCGTCGACGTCGCCGACGTGGCGGCCGGCCACCTGCTCGCCGACGAGCTGGGCGTGCCGGGCGAGCGCTACATCCTCGGCAACCGCAACTACACCTGGGACCGCCTGTTCGCCGACCTCGCACGGCTCTCTGGCGTCGATGCGCCGGCGGTCAAGCTTCCGGTCGCCGCCGCGCTCGCCCTCGCAGAGACGCTCGGCCGCCTGCCCGGCCCGACCCCGGTCACCCCGGTCGAGATCCGCAGCGCGGCCAACTGGTGGACCTACCGCTCGACCAAGGCGCGGCGCGAGCTGGGCTGGGCCACGCGCCCGCACGAGGAGACCGTCGAGGCGACCGTGGGCTGGTACCGCGAGCGCGAGGGCGGGCGGCTGCAGCGCTCGGGCCGCCGCTACGGGCTGGGCTGGCGGGTCGCGGGCTACACCACGCGGCGGCTCGGGGAGCTCGTGCCGTGACCGCCCGGTTGCATCGCTGCCGCACGCCGACGAACTGGCTGTGCCCGTGCGGCCGCGTGGCCCGCGAGCTCAAGCGCCACGGGATCGAGACGGAGACGAAGCGGGTCGCGCTGCGATCACGCGACCGCGACGAGATCGACGCACTGACCGGCCAGCGCCACGTCCCGGTACTCGAGCTCGGCCGCGAGGTGATCTGCGACTCCAAGCGGATCGTGGAGCACCTGCGCTGGCGCGACGCCACAGCGAAACCGCACTGAGCCGCGCCGTGCCCGCCGCCCTCTCCGTCACCGGCCTCGACAAGACCTATGGCTCCGTCCGCGCCCTGGTCGGCGTGGACCTCGAGGTCGGCGAGGGCGAGCTCGTGGGCCTGCTGGGCCCGAACGGCGCGGGCAAGTCGACGCTCGTCAAGATCGCCTGCGGGCTCGTGACGCCGACCTCGGGCGGCGCCGAGGTCTGCGGCGAGAAGGCCGGCTCGCAGGCGGCGCACCGTGCGCTCGGCTACCTCGCCGAGCTCTTCCGCTTCCCGGACTGGTGCACCGGGCACGAGCTGCTGGAGCTCCATCAGCGCCTGGCGGGCTCCGAGGGCGGCGCGGCCGAGCGGGCGGAGCTGCTGGAGCTCGTCGCGCTCACGGATGCCGGCGGACGCCCCATCGGGACGATGTCCAAGGGCATGCAGCAGCGGCTGGGGATCGCCCAGGCGCTGATCGGCTCGCCGCGGCTGCTGCTGCTCGACGAGCCCACCAGCGCGCTCGACCCCTCTGGCCGCCGGACCGTGCGAGCGCTGCTCGAGGAGCTGCGCGGGCGCGGGGTCGCAGTGTTGCTGAACTCGCACCTGCTGTCGGAGGTCGAGCTCGTCTGCGACCGCGTGGCGATCATCGACCACGGGGCGGTGGTGGCGGCCGGCACGCCGGCCGAGCTCAGCCACGCGGGCGGCGTCGAGGTCGAGACGGCGGCCGGCACGCGCGTCTTCGAGGCGGCCCGGCGCGACGACGCGCCGCGGATCGTGCGCGAGCTCGTGGAAGCGGGTGAGGAGGTCTACGGCGTGCGCGTCCTGACCTCTTCGCTCGAGGACGCCTACCTCGAGGCGGTGGGCGGGCGATGACCGCGATCCGGGTCATCGCGCTGTTCACGCTGCGCGAGTCGCTGCGGCGGCGGGTGTTCACGGTCGTGGCGATCCTGACCGTCGTGTTCCTGGCGCTCTACGGGCTCGGCATCTGGCGGCTGTACGCGGAGCTCGACCGCAACCAGCTCGACGGCACGGGTGTGAAGATCGAGATCGTGGCGGGGGCCACCGTGCTCGGCCTGGCGATGTTCGCCACCCTGTTCCTGGGTACCGTGCTGGCCGTGTTCCTGACGCTTGGAGCGGTACGCGGCGACGCCGAGCGCGGGCTGCTGCAGCCGCTGCTGGTGCGGCCCGTGTCGCGGCGCGACCTGCTGCTCGGCCGCTACGTCGCCGCCGCCGGCGTGTGCGCCCTGTATGTCGCCGGCGTCTTCCTCGCGGCGGCGATCCTCACGTGGGCGCTGGGCGGCTGGTGGCCCGACCACATGCTCGGCCCGACGCTCGGGCTGATGCTCGGCGTCGCGATCCTCGCCGCGCTCTCGCTCGCCGGCTCGGTGTTCCTGTCGGCGACCGCCAACGGCATCGCGGTCTTCATGGTCTTCGGCGCCGGGCTCGTGGCCGGGCTGCTCGGCCAGATCGGCGAGGCGCTCGCCGCCGGCACGCTGCAGGACGTCTCCACGGGCGCGAGCTGGCTGCTGCCCTTCGAGGGCCTCTACCAGGCCGGGCTGAGCGGCCTGACCGCGGACACGATCGGCTTCACCCGCTTCGCCATCGACCTCGGCCCGTTCGGCGGGGCGCAGTCCGCGGGCCCCGGCCTGTGGGTGTGGGCGATCGTCTACCTCGGCCTGGTCGGCGCCTGGGCGCTGCGGGGCTTCGCGCGGCGGGACCTGTGATGCGCCGCCCGTTCGCCCAGGTCGACGTGTTCACCGACGTGCCCTACTTCGGCAACGCGGTCGCGGTGGTGCTCGACGGCTCCGGCCTCGAGACCCAGGAGATGCAGCGCTTCGCGCACTGGACGAACCTCTCCGAGACCACGTTCGTGCTGCCGCCGGAGGATCCCACGGCCAACTACCGCGTCCGTATCTTCACCCCCGTCGCGGAGCTGCCGTTCGCCGGCCATCCGACGCTCGGCACCTGCCACGCGTGGCTGGAGGGCCGCGATGCCGCGCCGGACACCGTCGTGCAGGAGTGCGCCGCCGGCCTCATCCCGGTGCGCCGGACGCCGGACGGGCTCGCGTTCGCGGCGCCGCCGCTGGTGCGGTCGGGGCGGGTCGAGGCGGCGGTGCTCGAGCAGGTCGCCGCGGTCCTGCGCATCGACCCCGCCAGGATCGTCGACGCGCAATGGGCCGACAACGGCCCGGGCTGGATCGCGGTCCTGCTCGAGAGCGCCGAGGCGGTGCTCGCCCTCACGCCCGGCTTCATCGGCGACCTCGACATCGGCGTCGCCGGCCCGTCGCTGCCGGGTGCGGACGAGGCGTTCGAGGTGCGCGCCTTCTTCCCGAAGGACGGCGCGACGATCGAGGACCCGGTGACCGGCAGCTTCAACGCCTCGCTCGCGCAGTGGCTGCTGTCCACGAACCGCGCGACGGCGCCCTACGTCGCCCGGCAGGGGACCGCGCTGGGCCGCCGCGGCCGGGTCCACGTCACGCGCGACCGCGACGGCGCGGTCTGGGTCGGCGGCGGCACGGTGACGTGCGTCGCGGGCGCGGTCGAGCTCTAGGCTCCGAGGGGCTCCTAGCGCCGCTCGAGTGCGAGCCGCACCCCGAGCCCGACCAGCACCCCGCCGGTCAGCCGCTCGACCCGCCGCAGCCATTCGCCCTGCACGAACGCCCGCCGCGTGCGCGCCACGAAGTACGCCAGCGCGGAGTACCAGACCAGATCCAGAGCCACGATCGTCGCCGCCATCGCCAGCGCGTTCGGCAGCACCGCCGCGCCCTCCGGGATGAACTGCGGGAACAGCGCGACGAAGAAGACCGCGAGCTTCGGGTTGGCGAGGCTGGTGACGAGGCCGACCCGCAGCGCGGTGCCCGGAGGGGGCGGGGGCGCGTCGGACTTGCGCGCGAGCAGCCCCTGCAGCCCGAGGATGATCAGCACGATCGCGCCGGCGAGCTTGATCGTCGTGAACAGCGAGGCCGAGGCCGCGACCACGGCGGCGACCCCGACCGCCGCGAAGACCGCCCACGCCAGCACGCCGAGCGAGTTGCCGCCGGTCACGAGCAGTGCCTCTCGCCGTCCGCCGCGCGCGGCGCTGCGGACGACGAGCGCGGTCGCGACCCCCGGGGTGAGGGTCAGGACCGCGGCCACCGGCAGGAACGCCAGCAGCGTGTGCCCCATCGCCTAGGTGAGCTTGTTGTCGATCTGGAGCGGGGGCGCGCCGGGCTCGGAGGCCACGGGGGCCTCGGAGGGCGCGTCGCTCGGCGGCTCGACGCCCAGGACGTGGGCCAGCTCGCCGGACTCGTACATCTCGGTGATGATGTCGCAGCCGCCGACCAGCTCGCCGCCCACGAAGAGCTGCGGGATCGTCGGCCAGTTGGAGATCGCCGACAGCTCCTGCCGGATGCGGGGGTCGGGGAGGACGTCGACGGCGGCGTAGGGCTTGCCGAGGGCGTCCAGGGCCGCGACGGTGCGCGCCGAGAAGCCGCACATCGGCCGCTCCGGCGTGCCCTTCATGAAGAGGATGGCCTCGTGCTCGCCGATCGCCCCGGTGATGGCCTCGCGGATGGGATTCTCCGTGGTCTCGCTCAAGTTGCTCACTCCGCTCTGGTTTCGAGGGACAGTGCGTGGATGGGACCGCCGATCTCGGCGCCGAACACCGAGTAGACGCGCCGGTGCTGCTCGATCCGGCTCATGGAGGAGAACTCCGGGGCCACCACCTTCGCCCGGAAATGGTCGCCGCCGCCCGTGAGGTCGGTGACGTCCACGCGGGCATCGGGTATGGCGGCTTCGATGCGCTCCCTGAGCTCCTCGGCACTCGGCATGAGACAAGCCTAGCGACCGCTACACTTCGTGAAGCATTGGACCGATAGGGCTATAGGGAGTATCGGAGATCATGATCACCTTCACCGACACGGGCGCGCACAAGGTCAAGGAGTTCCTGGCGTCCCAGAACGCGGACGTGACCACATCCGGCCTGCGGGTGGGCGTTCGTGGCGGCGGCTGCTCGGGCTTTCAGTACGCGCTCGCGTTCGACACCCAGCGCGACGGCGACCAGGTCTTCGAGGACCACGGCCTGCGGCTCCTGGTCGACGGGCCGAGCCTGCCCTACGTCCGCGGCGCGGTCGTCGACTACGTCGAGGGCCTGCAGGGCGCCGGCTTCAAGGTCGAGAACCCCAACGTGATCGCGGCCTGCGGTTGCGGCTCCTCCTTCCGCGTGGCGGAGGAGGAAGAGGTCTCGGCGGTCTGAGGCCGCTCGTCGCGGCCGCGCTGGCGGTCGCGATCCTGGCGGGCTGTGGTGACAAGGCCGGCCCCAAGGCCGCCAAGACGCCGACGGCCACCCCCACGCCGACGCCGGCCGAGACGCGCTCGCCCGCCGTGGCCAAGGGCAAGGCCCGCGGCGACCTCGCCATCGGCATCACCGAGCAGAACCCGAACTTCTTCTGGGCCCCCGGCGTGCGCCAGGGCGTCGCGCCCGAGTTCGTGCGCTGGCAGGACGACATGGGCAGGCTCAAGCCGTCGTTCTACCGGCTCGTGCTCGACTGGCCCTCGCTGCAGCCCGAGGGGGGCAAGCCCGCCGACCTCACCCATCCCTACGACGGCTGCCTGCGCGGCACGCCTCCGTGCGCCGGCTGGGCGGGGGTCAAGGACCAGCTCGCCGCGCTCGCCTCGCGCCAGAAGCAGCACAAGGGCGGCTGGCAGGTGCTCGTGGTCATCACCGGCAGCCCGGACTGGGCCGCGCGCCCCGCCTCGGGGTGCGAGCGGCCGGGCACGCAGCCGCGCTCGCGCGCGCCCACGGCGTCGGCGATGGGCGCCTACCGCAAGCTCGTCGGCGACGTCATCGCGCTCGGCGGTGAGGTGGGGGTCAAGCTGCGCTACTGGAGCGCCTGGAACGAGCCCAACCACCCGTTCTTCATCTCGCCCCAGCGCGCGACCTGCTCGACGTCGGCGACATCGCTGGCCGCCGTCCGCTACGCGGGGCTCGTGCGCAACCTCAAGCGCGCGCTCGACGACGCGCCCGGCGACCAGGAGTACGTGCTCGGCGAGCTCGCGGGCCTCGACCGGAGCAAGACGAAGAGCACCTCGATCCGCGAGTTCCTCGGCGCGCTGCCGACCTCGATCGTCTGCGGCTCGACGATCCTCTCCCAGCACGGCTACATCACCGGCATCAACCCCGTCGACGACGCCGCCAGGGGCGCGGCGACGCACAAGTGCCCGAAGAAGCACGTCGTCTGGATGACCGAGACCGGCGTCGGCGCCCCGCACGCCGGCCAGGACAAGCGGACCAGCGCGTCGTCCGAGCGCAGGGCCTGCCGGCAGCTGCATCGCCGGCTGGTCAGGTGGTACGACGACCCGCGCGTCACCGCAGCCTTCCAGTACACCTTCCGCGAGGACGACGTCTTCCGCACCGGGCTCGTCACGACCGGGCTGGAGCGCGCCTTCCCGGTGCTCAGGGAGTGGCAGGCGTGGGGCGGCGCCGCGCGCCCCGCGCCGACGGACCCGCCACCGCCACGCGCTCGCTGCGCGCGGGCTTCCTAGCAACCTCCTCATTTGCCCGCCTGCGCCAGCAGCCACAGCGCGAGGCTCGTGAAGCCGACCATGATCGCCAGCATCCAGTACTGCGAGCGCACTGCGAGCTTGGCGTCGCCGTAGAGCGTGAGCGCGCGGTCGTGGGCGAGCACGAGCGCGGCGACGTGGCCGCAGACCACGAAGCCGACCTGGAGGTACCAGGCCGCGTTCTGGCTCAGCAGGCCGTAGTCGATCGCCGACGACGCGGTCCCGAACAGGTTCCAGCCCTCGCCCAGCGGGTCGGAGGCGAGGGAGAGGATCGACTGCCCCTCGAACAGCAGGAACGTCAGGTAGTGCGCGGCGACGTAGACCATCGCGATCGGCGCGAGCGTGTGGATGAAGCCGCGGCGCAGGTCCTCGCCGTCGTGGCCGCCGCCGACCGAGCGCGCCCCCTCGATCCCGAGCGTGTAGAAGCCGCCCGCGATCGCGACGCCGATGAACAGCCCGAGCGTGGCCACGATCTTCGGCGTCGTCTCGAGCCCGACCCCGAGCGAGCTCAGCCCGTCGTTGAGCTGGATGGCGACGTCCTTCCAGAGCCGGCCCTGGCTCAGCCCGTCGAAGGTGACGGTGCCGATCATCACGACCACCAGCGCGACGGTGCCCGCGACCGGGTCCAGCCGCGGCAGGCCGCCGAGGAACGGCCGCACGCCGACGACGCGGTTCCGGGTCTCGAAGGCCGACATCCGCGAGAACAGGTTGAAGTAGACCGAGAACGCCTCGCCGTGGCGCGCCCACGGCTCGGCGCCGTAGACCGCCATCAGCGCCAGCGTGACGACGCTGTAGCCCGCCACCGCGGTCGCCAGCGTGGCGGGGTGCTCACCCCAGCCCGAGGCGAGCTCGATCCAGGTGAAGCAGAAGAGGCCGACCACGGCGGGCCAGCGGCCGAGCCGCGGCGGGTAGGGCCGCGGCTCGCGGCCGCGGAACACCACGCGCCCGATCGCCCGCCACGGGTTGAAGAGGCGGAGGAGGTCGCCGAACAGGACGCTCGCGAACACCAGCCCGACCCAGAAGATGATGAAGACGAACGTGGGCGCGAAGTTGTCCAGCGGCGTCGGCGGGCCGGCGTAGCCCGTGACGAGCACGAGCGCGAGGATCGCGACGCCGATCACGCCGCCCGCGACCTCCACGCCGCGGCGGCCGAGCGCGCGACCGCCCGGGAGCGGGCGCCAGCCCGGGTGCTCGAGCCGCGGCCTCGGCCACAGCGCCGCCAGCGCGACGAAGGAGATGCAGAGCACGATCGCCGCGGCCCACCCGAACAGCCACTCCGGGATCGGCAGCGTCGAACGCTGCACGAGCCCGTGGGCGAAAGCGGTGATCACAGGGCGGTCTTGAGCGCCCGCTCGAAGGCGCTGAGCCCGAAGGACCCCTCCAGACGTGCGGTGATCCTGCCGTCCTTGCCGACGACGAACAGCCACGGCTCGGTCGGCAGGTTGAACTGGCGCAGCGGCTTGCGTAGACCCTGGTTCGGGTCGTTCTTCTCGTAGACCTCCTGGTGGATGAACTCGAAGCGGTCGCCGTACTTCGCCTTCATCTGCAGCGCGACGTCGACCACGGGTCCGCAGACGCGCGACTGGCAGAGCTGCGGGGTGGCGAACAGCAGCGCGACCGGCTTGCGGCCGAGCACGTCGGCGAAGGACTTCGCGTGCATGTCCGAGGGCGGCATCCGCGTGTCGATCGAGGCGATATTGCCGCGCGCGCTGCCGAGCGTGTCCGTGGTGACCTTCGGCGGGCGGTCGCCGACGCCCGGGATGCGGTCGTCGCCCGGGGCGATCACCTTGATCTGGCCGGGCGACGCGAAGGTCTTGCCGCCGACCTTGGTGACCGCGAGGATCGAGTAGCTGCCGGCCTTCTTGAACGGGATCTGCGCGGCGTAGACCGCCGCGAACGGGTCGGCCTCGGTGGCCGCCTGCTTGGAGCGGTAGCGGCCCTGGGTGATCAGCACGTCGGCGGGCGCCGGGAACGGGCCCTGGGCGGGCCGGCTCGGATTCGGCGCCACGTAGACCGCCGTCTTGCCGTAGACGAAGCCGGAGTGGCTGTCGATGATCCCGAACCCGACGCGGTCCTGGCCGACCGTGAAGATCGAGCTTGCCATCCCGAGCTGCGGCCCGGCGGTCCCGGCGCCGTCGGCCACCTGCTGCAGCGTGCGGCCCGCGGCGGCCGGGAAGTCGGCCGCCGTGACGGCCTGCGCCGCGCGCACCTTCGCGCGCACACCGCCCGCGGCGGGGACCTGCGCCGCCGGGTCCTTGGCGCTGGAGCCGCCGCCGCAGCCCGCGAGCAGCGCGAGAGCGACGAGCAGCAGGAGGGGGAGCCTGCCCATCCCGTTCAGCTTAGACAGGCCCATTGGCCAGGCTGCGCCAGAGGTAGCGCGAGGCGAGCGCGGTACGGCGGCCGGGTTCTCGTGTCGGGCGCGTCGTCGATCGGGCCGCGGTAGTCGTCGATCAGGCCCGCGAGGACCGGATCGGCCCGCAGGTGCTCGTCGCTCAGACCAGGCCCTCGGCGACCGAGCCGGCGCTCGGCACGCCCGTGTTCGTCGAGTAGGCGGGCTGGATCTTCATGTCCGGCCGGATCGTGTGGACGGCCTGCGAGACCGCGATCGCGGACTCCGCGAAGCCGGTGGCGATCAGCTTGAGCTTGCCGTCGAAGGTCGTGATGTCGCCACAGGCCCACACGCGGTTGAGGTTCGTCTTCATCAGCCCGTCGACGACCAGCGCGCCCTTCTGGATCTCGAAGCCCCACTCCTTGAGCGGGCCGAGCTTGGTCGAGAAGCCGAGCTGGAGCAGCACGGCATCGCAGCCCAGCCGCTCGACGGTCTCCCCGTCAACGTGGTGCAGCTCGACGGACTCGATCTCGCCGTTGCCCTCGACGCCCTTGATGACGTACGGGACCTTGAGGTCGACGCGGCCGGAATCGACGTGCCCCATGACCTCGGAGACGGTCGCCTCGTGGGCGCGGAAGCCGTCGCGGCGGTGGACCAGCGTGATCTCCGAGGCGGTGTCGAGCAGGTTCACGACCCAGTCGAAGGCGGAGTCGCCGCCGCCCACGATGACCACGCGCTTGCCCTCGAACTCCGACTTCTCGCCCACCAGGTAGGTGGCGCCGCGGCCCTCCCACGGCGTCATGTCGATGTCGGAGACGGGCAGCTTCTTGGGCTCGAAGGCGCCGTGGCCGCCGGCGACGATCAGCGTACGGGAGCGCAGCTCACCCCGGTCGGTCCTGAGCACCACGAGGTCGTCCTCGTAGGCGATCTCGTGCGCGGTCGTCTCGAGGTGGACCGGCACGTCGAACTGGCCGAGCGCCTGCTCGCGCAGCTCGGCGACGAGATCCTTGGCGAGGATCCGCCGGTGGCCGGGCACGTCGAAGATCCACTTCTCCGGGTACAGCGTCGTGAGCTGGCCGCCGAGCTCGGGCAGCGAGTCGATGATGCGCGAGGACGCCTCGCGCATGCCCGCCCAGAACGCCGTGGAGAGCCCCACCGGGCCGGCGCCGATGATCGTGATGTCGCGGACCTCGTCGAAGTCTTCGTGTGCGGTCATGAGAGGGAGAGGGCGTCGGGGTGGGGGGCGCCGTCGAGCGCCGACAGGGCGCGCTCGACGGAGGTGGCCACGCACGTGAATGTCGGCGTGTCGCGCTTGGTGTAGGCCGACGCCTCGGTGGTGCGCAGGCGCTGGACCAGATCGAGGAAGGCGGCGGGCTCGTCGGTCTCGAAGGCGACGACGAACTCCTGGTCGTCGAGCCCGAACGAGTAACTCGTGTTGAGGTCGATCTGGGGGTACTCGCGGCCGATGCGGATGTGCTCCTGCATGACCTTGTAGCGCTCCTCCCGCGACAGCCGGTACCACTCGCGCGTCTTCACGAAGGGATAGACGAACAGGTACTTCGAGTGCTTCGGCCGGACCTCGAGGCGCGACTCGTCGGAGTACTCGGACGGCTTGGTCATCGCGAGGAAGGAGTGGGGCACGGAGCACCACTGCATCAGGCCACTCTGAGAAAGGACCACGTGGAACTCGTGAATCCGCTCGAGGTTCGTGGCCTGCGAGAGCAGCATCAGGTCGCAGTCACCGCGCGTGCCGACCATCGAGAACGCCCGCAGCAGCCGCTCGGCGCCGAAGTCCTCGCAGGCGGCGAGGAACTCGCGCTTGTCGGCGGCGCGGCGGTTCGCGTCCTGGCGCCGCCAGGCCGGATCCACCTTCAGGAACGTGTACTTGACGAAATGACGCTCGGGCATCAGGGGGTTCCAGTGTAGGTACCTCGTGCTCTTAGCCCGCGACCTCCTCGCAGAGCGCCTCGATGTCCTGGCTGCGCTCCGCGATCAGGCGCTCCGCGTCCCCTTCGAGCCGGCGCAGGTTGGCCTCCCCGGCGTCGTCGAGGGCGTCGGAGGAGTACCGGAGTATCGCCTGCAGGCGCCGGTAGCGGCCGCGGCTGAGGGTCGTGGCCTCGAAGTCGACGGTGTCGGCGGCGCCGTCGAAGACCATGTCGAGCAGCGGCTGGGCCCATTCGAGCGCGCCCCAGCCCTTCACGTCCTCGAACTCGTAGGCCTTCGTGTGCGACCCCGTGCCGAGCGCGGCGATCACGCTGATGTCCGCGCCGGCGCCGACGACCTCGGCGTAGGCGCAGACCGCCGGGTTGACCGCGAACACGCCGCCGTCGATGAGCGAGTAGGTGCGGGCACCCGCGGCATCGGTCACCTGGACGGGCTCGAAGTAGGTCGGCGCCGCCGCGGTCGCGCGGGCGGCCTCGGCCATCGAGAAGTCGTAGGTGGCATCCGCGCGGGCCTGCGCGGAGCGGAAGAAGAACGCGAATCGGTCCTTGAAGTCGTACGCGGGGATCAGGACGTCGGTGACCGCGTCCCGGAGGCGGGCGTCGCCGAGGTAGGTCTCCAGAGCGGCGTTGAGCGCGCGGTCGTCGTAGCGCTCGTCGAGCAGGCCTTCGGCGGAGGCGATGCGCTTGCGCAGCGAGCGGTCGAAGATCTTCGGGCCCTCGGTGCGGTAGAGGCCGGCCAGCGCGTCGGCGGAGTGCAGCGGCTTGCCGTCGGGGCCGGGCCGCGTGAGGCCGCAGGCGAGGATGCCACCCGTCGAGGTGCCGGCGATCAGGTCGAAGAGCTCCGCCGTGGGCCGCCCGGTCCGGCGCTCGATCTCGGCCAGCACGAGGGCTGGGATCAGGCCGCGGATGCCTCCACCGTCGATCGAGAGGACCTTCACGAGCGCGAACACTAGGGATCGCCGGCGAGCAGGACGAGCGTCGCGGTCTCGCCCGTGAAACTCCAGCCGAGCGACCTGTGGCCGGCTTCATCCGGGTCTCGTGAGCGACCGCAAGGGTCACACGTTGCACCTCACGGCGCGCGCGGGCGCACGTTCGCGTTTCGGCCGGCCGTGCGCCGGCGCAGTTGACGTTCGTCAGGCGATGGCGCCGAACAGCGACGGGTCGCGGTCGGTGCCCTTGATCACGTCGTCGGGCGAGCCCTCGGGGAGCAGCCGGCCGTTGCGCATGCCGAAGTAGCCGGCCTGCGGGTGGTGGGCGATCAGCGCGAGCGTGGACTGCTCGGGCTCGACCGCGTGGCCGCCCGACAACCGGATGCCGATCGTCGAGAGGCCGAGCAGGCGGTCGACCTTGTCGTGCTCGGACTGCTCGGGCACGGCGGGATAGCCCCATGAGTAGCGGCGGCCCTGGGTCGGCGGGATGCCGAGGTCCTCGCGGATCTTCCAGTGCAGCCACTCGGCCATGCCCTCGGCGGTCTGCACGCCGATGCCGTGGGTGAAGAGCTGCTCGGCGAACTCGCCCTCCTGCTCGAGCCGCGCCATCACGTCGGTGACCTCGCCGCCGGCGGTGACGGCCTGGAGCGCGATCACGTCGAGCTCGGCGGAGTCCTTGGGGCGGAAGAAGTCGGCCAGCGCGATGCGGTCGCTGGCGGGCTGGCGCGGGGTGGCCAGGCGCTCGAGCACGGTCTCGCGGTCGTCGGGGTCGAGCACGACGATCTCGTTGCCCTCGGAGTAACAGGGGAAGTAGCCCAGCAGCGCGCGCGGGTGCAGGTAGGTCTGCTCGCGCCACATGCGCTCGAGGCGCGGGCGGAAGTCGTCGGCGAGCAGCTTGCGCCACTCCTCGCCCTTGACGCCGCGGCCGCCCCAGTGCAGCTTGAACAGCACGTGCGTGTCGAGGTGGGGGTAGACCTCGTCGAGGTCGACCTCGAGCTCGCGGACGCCCCAGAACGGCGGCGACGGGACGGGCACGTCGAGCTTCGCGGGGGAGCGGACGGAGTCGTCGGTGGTGTCGAGCACCTCTTCCTCCTCGCCGGTCTCGCGCAGGGTCGAGGCGGCCTCGCGGGTCTTGGTCACGAGCGCCTCGCGCGCCTCGGGCTCGACGATCTTGTCCATCACGCCGAGCCCCTCGAAGGCGTCCTTGCAGTAGAAGACGCCGGGCTCGTAGACGTCCTCGGAGTCCTTGCCCTTCGGGTAGTTGGCGCGCAGGCCGAACTTGCGGTTGATGGCGGCGCCGCCGATCAGCACCGGGAAGTCGAGGCCGCGCTCGTGCAGCTCGGCGATCGCCAGCGGCATCTGCTTGGAGGTCGAGACGAGCAGCGCGGAGAGGCCGATCGCGGTCGCCTTGTGCTCCTCGGCGGCGTCGAGGATCCTGCCGATCGGGACCTGCTTGCCGAGGTCGATGACCGTGTAGCCGTTGTTGGTGAGGATCGTGTTGACGAGCGACTTGCCGATGTCGTGCACGTCGCCGAACACGGTCGCGATCACGACGGTGCCCTTCGTGTAGCCCTCGAGCTTGTCGAGGTACTTCTCCAGCCGCGCGACGGCCTTCTTCATGACCTCGGCGGACTGGAGCACGAAGGGCAGGATGAGCTCGCCGGCGCCGAACTTGTCGCCGACCTCCTTCATGGCCGGCAGCAGCACGTCGTTGAGCGTCGGCACGGCGCCGATGCCCTCGACGGAGGCGTCGATCTGGTCCTCCACGCCCTCCTTCTTGCGCCGCAGGATGTGCCAGTGCAGCGCCTCCTGCGGGTTCATGCCGGCGGTCGGGTCGGCGACCTCCGCCTCGGCCTCGCCGGACTTGGACTCGAAGTGCTCGATGAAGTGCTGGAGCGCCTCCTCGGAGCGGTTGAACACGAGGTCGTCGGCGAGCTTGCGCTCGGCGTCGGGAATCTCGCCGTAGGGCGTGATGTGGTTCGGGTTGACCATCGCGAGGTCCAGCCCGG
>JBDTMF010000015.1:0-36338 GCA_039934455.1 Solirubrobacteraceae bacterium | reverse complement strand
TGAGCTGGAGATCTCGGGAAAGCTCTTGCGGGACTGGGAGTAGGCATGCGCGTCACCCGGTCCCGCGAGCTCGTCGCAGAGGGCTGCTCGCCCTCGGCACAAACCCCCGCGGCTTGAACTGACAACACGCCCCGGGGAGCAGGCCAGCATGCCCTGACTGAATGAGGGCGCAATCGCTAGCCCTCCTCCACGGCGATGATGTCCACCAGTTGCAGCAGCTGCGCTCCGAGCCGGTGAGCGATGCGCGGGTTCGTGCGCACCGCGACGTCTAGGCGGCCCGGTCGATGACGGTCGCCGCGGAAGAAGTCGACGCTGACGATCATGCAACCGCGCCGTCGGAGCAGGCAGAGGACGCGCAACAGGACATCTGGGGTCTCGGTCGTCAGCAGGCTGAACTGGCGAGGAGCAGCGCCTGCGCCGGACGCCGGACCGGACGGATGCTGGACTTCGTACGCATCTGTGGACATTGATGTCCTCTCCGTCCTTCCATCCGGTCAGCTCGCCGCCACCGATCCGGAAGGACCAGTCGGGCTTGCGACGCCGGGGCGCACAAGCCTAGGTGGCAATGACGATGACCGGCGCATGCACTCGGGACTCCACGCCCGCGCGGTGAAGCGCGACGACGTAACGAGACGCAAAGATGCAGCGCGGCATCGCGTGATCATACCGGGCCAAGCCGAGACCCACGAGACTCCATGCGACCGCCTCGGGCCGCCTCCGCCCTCCCAATCGACAACCAGACCGCAGAAGATGCAGCTGTCAGGTTTGACGACCTTTCGCGCACTGGGGCGCCTCGGGGAGCTGCCGCGCGTCTGCGCCCACCACGTCCTCGGTCTCCGCCCGACTTCTTCATCGCTCACGCTCACGCTCGCAAGTGCCGCTTGATTCTTCGCCATCAGCGAACGTACCGCCGTAACAGCCCATCACACGCCGCCGGGATCCGCGCACACTGACATCGAGGTCAAGTCTCACAAGCCCGGAAGCGCGCTGAAAAGGCCGGAAAAGGCCGACGAGGACGCTTCGGGCTACCTCATGCGTCGCCGGGCGACGACGAAAGCCGCTCGTATGCAGGACGATCGCAGATGGCGAGACCCGGACTCGAACCGGTACACCACGATTTTCAGGCGCCAGGAGGGCATCAGTCTGTGCCAAGAAAGCCATGCAAATCGGCGTGGCTAGGCTGGCCGCAGTCAAAGTCAAGTTATCCGGAATGTGCGGGTTCACGGCGTCGTTTGGGCCACGGGCAGGGGTTCGTCGCCCAACGCGGCCGGCGCGCGCGGACATACATTCGCGTCTCACAAGAACCTCGGCGTGTCGCTCAGTCCGTGTACTCGGGTTCGTCGCGGTCGAGCACCCGGCGCATCGCGGCGAAGTGCTGCTCCTTGACGCCGTCGCCCGCGCCGCCGCGGCGATCCTCCGGGATGAGCGCCAGCGGCTTTCCCGAGTTCTGCGCGATCCACTGCACGCGACAGCAGCGCTCGAGCAGGTACAGGTTCGTGTAGGCGATACCCACGGTGGGCCCGACGACGATCACGCCATGGTTGCGGAGCATCAGCACGCTCGCGTCGCCCAACTGCTCGGCCATCGCCTGCCCCTGGTCGAGGCTGGCTGGTACCCCCGCGTCGTACGCGTCGTTGTAGGCGACCGTGCCGTGGAACTCGAGCGCGTTCCGCTCCGCCATCTCGACGCGTCCGCCCTCGACCATCGTGAGGGCCGTCGCGAACGGCGGGTGGGCGTGGAGGACGCACGCCGCGTCTGGCCGGGCGCTGTGGAGCGGGTAGTGGATGCGGTACCCGACCCACAGGTGCTCGTTCTCGGCCTGCAGTCGGTCGAGGTCCTCGTCCTGCCCGACGACGGCCAGGCTGGACGCGGTGACCTGCGACCAGTGGGTGATGAACGGCGTGATGAGCATGCGCCCGGCGTCACCCGGGACCGCGACGGACAGGTGGTTCCACGTCCCCTCGTGCAGGTTGTCGCGCACGGCCAGCCGGTGCGCGGCGGCCAAGTCCTGCCGGGCGTTCTGCGGTGTGTAGTCGTGCAGGTCTGGGATCCCAGAAGTGTGCCGTATCTGACAATCTCTAGTCATCTGCGCTTCTGGGATCCCAAATTGCTTCCACGTCCACATCGCGTAGGAGCGTCTTGACGATCTCGCCCGCGCCCACCACGTGTCGTTGCATGATGCTGCGCGCCGCCTCGGGGGCCCCCGCGAGCATCGCCTCGCGGATCAGACGGTGCTCGGTCAGGCCGGGGTCGACGATGCGCCGCAGCGCCGCGCCGCGGGCGTTCCACAGCGCCTGCCCGCTGAACTGGCGGCGCACGCCGTCCACGAGCCGCTCGAGCATCGGCGATCCGGAGGCGCGGACGATCGTGGCGTGGAACTCGTCGTTGGCGCGCAGCCATTCGACGGCGAGCGTGGCGCGATCGACCGTGCCGTCGCCGTCGAGCAGGCGGTGCGTCAGGTCGGCGTACCGGTGCTCGGCGTCAAGGAGCAGTGAGTGGTCCTTCTCGGTCAGGCGGGGGGTGGCGAGCTCCACCGCGAGGCCCTCGAGCTCCGCGCGGATCCGGAACGCGTCGGTGAGCTCGTCGATGCCGATCTTCCGGACGCGGACGCCCCGGTTCGGCGAGAACGAGACGAGGCCCTCGGCCGCGAGCAGCCGCAGCGCCTCGCGGATCGGCGTCCGGCTGACCTCGAACTGCTCGGCGAGCCTGCCCTGCCGGAGGACGGTGTCCGCGGGGATATCGCCGGACGCGATGGCGGCCTCGATCTCCAGGGCGATCTGGTCCGCCTTCGTGTCGCTTCCCATCGTGAGAGTGTGTCAACGAGGAGGGGCCCCAGGATGATCGACATGACCGATCGTGTGGTGCTGATCACCGGCGCCGCCGGTGGTATCGGCGCGGCAAGCGCGCGCACGATCGCCCGCCTCGGCGGCCGCGTCGTGCTGCACGAGCTGCGTGCGGAGGGCAGCGTCCGGCAGCTCGCCGGCGAGCTCGGCGAGCGGGCGTTCGTCGTTGCCGCCGACCTCGCCGAGCCGCGGTCCGTGGAGCGGCTGTGGGACGAGGCGATCGGCTGGCAGGGCCGCGTGGACGTGCTCGTCAACAACGCCGGCATCTACGAGCCGGCGGACGTCGACGGCGAGCTCGAGGCGTTCCTCGCCACGTGGGAGCGGACGCTCGCCGTCTGCCTCGTGTCACCGGCAACGCTCTGCCGCGAGGCCATCAGGACGTTCCGCGCGCAGGACGGCGGCGGCATCATCGTCAATCTGGCAAGCCGCGCGGCGTTCCGCGGTGAGGATCCTGACTACTGGCACTACGCCGCCGCCAAGGCGGGCGTGGTCGCGATGACGCGGACGCTCGCGCGGCAGTACGGGCGTGACGGCGTGACGGCTTTCGCCGTCGCCCCCGGCTTCGTGAACACGCCGTTCAACGACGCGCTGGTCGACCAGTACGGGCTCGACTTCTTCGCGGATGACACGGGGCTCGGCGAGGTGGCCGGGCCGCAGGACCTCGCCAACGTCATCACGTTCCTGGCGTCGGGGCTCGCGCGGCACGCCACCGGCACGACGATCGACGTGAACGGCGCCAGCTATGTCCGCTGACATCGGCACCGTCGAGCTGTTCGTCGACGGAGACTGGCGGCCGGGCGGCGCCGGACGCCTCGACGTCGTGGACCCCGCGACCGAACGCGCGGCCGGCAGCGTGTCGCTCGCCGCCGCGAGCGACCTCGACGATGC
This sequence comes from Solirubrobacteraceae bacterium, assembly GCA_039934455.1. Lineage (GTDB taxonomy): Bacteria > Actinomycetota > Thermoleophilia > Solirubrobacterales > Solirubrobacteraceae > DASQFQ01. The sequence continues at coordinate 32,607 of JBDTMF010000015.1, read as the reverse complement.
CCTGGCGGCGGCGGGCCGGGCGTTCGGCGCCTGGGCCGCCACGCCCGCTCACGAGCGCGGCGCCGTGCTCATCCGCGCCGCGGAGATCCTGCGCGAGCGCGTCCCCGCGATCGCGCAGGCCCTCTCCACCGAGGCGGGAAAACTGCCCGCCGAGGCATCGGGCGAGCTCGCGCGAGCCGCCGACACGCTGCAGTGGAACGGGGAGGAGGCGGGCCGGATCCAAGGGCACCTGATTCCCGGCCGCGCGCGCGGGAGCGAGCGCCTGTCGCAGCCGGAGCCCGTCGGCGTCGTCGCGGCCTTCGCCGCGTGGAACTTCCCTGCGGTGCTCGCATCGCGCAAGCTCGGCGCCGCCCTCGCGGCCGGCTGCAGCGTCGTCTTCAAGGCGGCCGAGGAGACGCCCCGGACGGCGGCCGAGATCGTGCGCGCGATCGCCGATGCGGGCGCTCCGCCCGGCACCGTGAACCTCGTCTTCGGCGACCCGCCCCAGGTCTCCGAGCACCTGATCGACGCCCCCGTGGTGCGCGCGGTGACGTTCACCGGGTCGACCGCCGTCGGCCGCCGGATCGCCGCGCTCGCAGCCCGCGGCCCGAAGCGCGCCGTACTCGAGCTCGGCGGCCACGCGCCGGTTATCGTCTGCGACGACGGCGACGTCGAGCTGGCGGTCACCGCCACGATGGCGGCGAAGTTCGGCTCCGCTGGGCAGTCGTGCGTCGCGCCGAGCCGCTGGCTTGTGCACGCCGGGCGCTACGACGAGTTCGTCGAGCGCTTCGCCGCCGCCGCATCGGCGCTGCAGGTGGGCGCGCCCGGCGAGGACGGGGCCCAGCTCGGGCCGGTGATCAGTGCACAGCGGCTCGAGGCGCTCCGGCGGCTAACCGGCGATGCGGTCGAGCGAGGCGCCGTCGCTCGCTGCGGCGGCGAGCGAGTCGACCGCGGCGGATTCTTCTGGGCGCCGACCGTGCTCGCCGACGTGCCCGCCGACGCGCTGGTCATGCACGAGGAGCCGTTCGGGCCGATCGCCTGCATGACCGCGTTCGACGACCTCGACGAGGCGATCGGGCAGGCGAACGACACGGACTACGCCTTCGCGGCGTACGTGTTCACCGACTCGATGACCGCCCGCGCCCGCGTGATCAGCGACGTGCGCGCGACGAACGTGGGGATCAACCAGATGGCGCCGTCGATGCCCGACGCGCCGCTCGGCGGCGCGCAGGACAGCGGATTCGGATACGAGGGCGGCCGCGCCGGCATCCACGCGTTCCAGCAGTTCCGCCTGATCAGCCAGACGACGCCGTGACGCTGCCCTTCCGCTCGCTGCTGTTCGTGCCCGCCGATGACCCCGAGCTGCTGCGCGCCGCGTTCGCGGCCGGCACCGACGCCGTCGTCGCCGACCTCGAGGACGCCGTGGCCCCCGGTCGCAAGCACGCGGCGCGCGCGACCATCGCGGACCTGCTCCCGACGCTCTCCGGCGCGGCCCGGCTGGTGCGCGTCAACGCCCCCGACACCGGCCTGTGCGATGCGGACCTCGATGCGATCGCCGGCCTCGAGCTCGACGCGGTTCTGTTGCCGAAAGCGACCCCGGAGGGCGTAGCCGAGCTGGGCTCCGGCGGCCCTCCGCTGATCGCGATCATCGAGACCGGCGCCGGCGTGCGGGCCGCCTACGACGTCGCCGTCGCGCCGCGCGTGGCCGCGCTCGGCCTCGGTGCCGCCGACCTGAGCATCGACCTCCGGCTCGAGGCCAGGGCCGACAGCCTCGAGTTGCTCTACGTGCGCTCGAAGCTGGTGGTGGATTCCGCCGCGGCCGGGATCCGAGCTCCGTTTGACCGTGTCTTCCCGGACCTGGCGGATGACGAGGGCCTGCGCGCCGACGCCCGCCTCGCGCGCTCGCTCGGGTTCGGCGGCAAGAACTGCAGGCACGTCTCCCAACCGGCGATCGTGAACGACGTGTTCGGCTAGCGGGCGAACAGCGCCGCCAGCCGCTCCGCGCCGGCGCGGATCTCCTCCGCAGACGGGTAGCTGAACGACAGGCGGGCGCTGCGCTCCCCGCCGGCGGCCGGGAAGAACGCGGCGCCCGGCACGAACGTCACGCCCGCGGCACGGCCCAGCTCCTCCAGACGCGATGCCTCGAACGGCGCCGGCAGGTCCAGCCACGCGAAGTAGCCGCCGTCCGGCCGCGTCAGTCGCGCGCCGTCGGGAAGCGCGTCGCCGAGGCCGTCCAGCAGCGCGTCGCGGCGGGGCCGGAGCAGCGCGGTCAGCCGCTCGACATGCAGATCGAGCAGGCCGGCGTCGAGGAACTCGAACAGCTGCGCCTGCGCGAGCAGCGGGGGAGAGATGTAGAGCGCGGTCGCGAGCGCCTGCAGCGGCGCGACCATGCTCTCGGGCAGCACCGCGTATCCCACGCGCAGGCCCGGGGCGACCGTCTTCGAGAACGACGACATAAAGACGCCGAGCTCGTGACCGCCGCGATCGCCAAGCAGCCCATGCACCGACGGCAGCGGCCGCCCGTCGAGCCGGAGCAGGCCGTAGGGGTCGTCCTCGACGACCACGAGCTCGTATTCGAGCGCGAGTTCGGTGAGCCGCTCGCGCTGGGCGTGACCGACCGTGCGGCCGGTCGGGTTGTGGAAGGTCGGAAGCAGATAGAGGAACGCCGGGGCGGGACCCGCCGCGAGGAGCTCGCGCAGCCGATCGAGCTCGATCCCGGCCTCGGTGTTCGCGATCGTCACGATCTCAGCGCCCGTGCCGGCGAGCAGGTGCAGCATCCGGTCGTACGTCGGCGCCTCCACGATCACCCGCCGCCGCACGGGCAGCAGGTGGCGGACCAGCAGGTTCATCGCCACCAGCGACCCGGGCGTCACGAGCACGCGCGAGGCGTCGACGCCGTGCCCCCGCGCGATCCACTCTCGCAGCGGCGAGAACCCGCCGGGCGCGCCGTAGTTGAGCGCGGTGTGCCCGTGCCGGATGACCGCGCGCCGCGAGCACTCCGCGAGCTCCTGGACCGGCAGCATCTCCGGCGCGGGCACGCCGCGGGCAAACGAAATCACGCCCGCCTCGGGCAGCACGGACATCACGCGGCGAGCGAGCCGGCCAGGCTCGGCGCCGCGGCCAGGAGCCGCCGCGTATAGGGATGCGCCGGCGCCGTCAGCACGGTGGCCACGGTGCCTTCCTCGCAGATGAGCCCCTGCTCGAGCACGAGCACCCGGTCGGCGATCGTCGCGACGACGCCGAGGTCGTGTGTGATGAAAAGCAGGCTGAGGCCGAGCTCGTCGCGCAGGTCGCCGAGCAGCTTCAGCACCGCGGCCTGCACGGAGACGTCGAGCGCTGAGGTGATCTCGTCGCAGACGATGAGCTCGGGCCGCGGGGCGAGCGCGCGCGCGATCCCGACGCGCTGGCGCTCGCCGCCGGACAGCTCGAGCGGATAGCGGTCGGCCGTGCGCTGCGGGAGCCGGACCCGATCCAGGAGCCGGTCGACCTCGGCTTCCGCCGCGCGCCGGGACATCCCCTGGAGCACCTGCAGCGGGCGGGCGATCGTCGACCGGACGGTGTGGCGGGGATTGAGCGCCTCGCCGGGGTTCTGGAAGACGATCTGCACGCGACGGCGCTGCTCGACGCTGCGCCGGCGGGCAAGCGGCGCGAGCTCGTCGCCCGCGAGCCAGATGGCGCCCGCCGCGACGGGGTGCAGCCCGGCGATCGTGCGCGCGATCGTCGTCTTGCCGCTGCCGGACTCGCCGACAAGCGCCACGCACTCGCCACGAGCGACCGTGAACGAGACGTCCTCGGCCGCCACGACGGCCGCGCCGCGCCCGGGGTACTCCGCGCGCAGCCGAACGACCTCCAGCACCGCGGCGACCGTGCGATCGCCGGTGCGCGCGGCGAGGTCCTCGCGCTCCGCCCGCAGCTCGGGCGTGCGCTCCCACTCGAAGCAGCGCACGTCGTGGCCGGCTCCGACCGGCTCAAGCTCCGGCATCGCCTCGACGCAGTGCGGCTGGGCCAGCGGGCAGCGGGGCGCGAACGCGCACCCGGTGGGGCGCTCGCCGACTCCCGCGACGACGCCGCTCATCGGCTCTAGGCGACGCGGCGACGCGTGGTCGGGGATCGAGGCGAGCAGGCCGCGCGTGTAGGGGTGGCGCGGCTGCATCAGCACGGACCGCGCCGGCCCCTGCTCGACGATCCGGCCGGCGTACATCACCGCGATCCGGTCGGCGATCTCGGCGACGACGGCAAGGTCATGGGTGACGTACAGCATCGCCACACCCTCCTCGTCGCGGAGCCTGAGCAGCTCCTCGAGGACGCGCGCCTGGGTGACGACGTCGAGGCCGGTGGTCGGCTCGTCGAGCACGACCATCGGCGGCTCGCCGACGATCGCGATGGCGGTGCACACCCGCTGCTGCTGGCCGCCGGAGAGCTGATGTGGGAAGCGGCTCTGGAACTCGGGGTCGGCGGGGAGCCCGACCTTGGCGAGCACACCCTCGCGAGCCCCGGGCTGGATGCCGCCGCGATGTTCGCGGAGCATGTCGCCGATCGCCGCGCGCACGCGCAGCGAGGGGTTCAGAGCCGCGCCGGAGCTCTGGGGGAGGTAGGAGATCAGCCGCCCGCGCGCCCCGCGCATCGCGTCCCAGGTGTCCAGCCGCTCGCCGTCGAGCGTGAACTCGCCGGCGCTGATCCGCGCGCCGCCCTGCGCGTACCCGAACAGCGACAAGGCCGTCGTCGTCTTCCCGCAGCCCGACTCGCCGACGAGGCCGAGGATCTCGCCGCGGCGGAGGTCGAGCGACACCTCCTCGACGATCGGATCGCCGTCCGGGGTGTCGACGCGCAGCCCCGAGAGCATGAGCACGACGGAGTCGCCGGCCATGCTCAGCGCGCTCCCGCCGCACTCGAGCGTCCGAGCATCTTGACGTGCGCGTCGCCGATCAGGTTGACCGCGACGGTCAGCAGCGCCAGCATCACCGCCGGCGCGAGGACGCCCCACAGGTTCAGCGTGACGAACTGGCGGTTCTCCGCCACCATCAGGCCCCAGTCGGCCGCCGGCGGAGTCAGCCCGAGGCCGAGGAAGTTCATGCTCGCGATGATGATGATGGCGTATGTGAAGCGGAGCCCGAAGTCGGCCAACACGGGCGCGGTGATGTTGGGCAGGATCTCACGACCGAGGATCGCCGGCACGCGCTCGCCGCGCGCCACGGCCGCCTCGACGAAGCCACGTACGGAGACCTCGAGCGTGGCCGCGCGGACGATCCGGCTGATGCCCGGCATCTGCACGAGCCCGACCGCGAGCACGAGCACCCCGGCGCTGGTCCCGGCGCCGGTCACGAGGACAAGCACGAAGAGCAGCGGTGGGAACGCGAGCAGCACGTCCATGCCGCGCATCAGGAACGCGTCAAGCAGACGCCGGCTGTAGCCGGCGGTGAGCCCGATCGTGAGGCCGCCGGCATAGGAGACGGCGGCGGCTGCAAGGCCCAGGCCGATCACCGTCAGCCCGCCGTGCAGCACGCGGCTGAGCACGTCGCGACCGAGCCCATCGGTCCCGAGCGGCGCGCCGGCCCGCGGGGTCTCGCCCGGCAGGCCGATCGGCTGCGCCGGATCGTGCGGCGCCACGAGCGGCCCCAGCAGCGCGATGAGCAGGACGGCGGTGAGCAGGATCAGGCCGACCTTGCCGCCGGTCGGACGGACGAAACGCGGGAGGCGCGGCCGCAGCGTCACGTCTGCGACGTCCGCAGCTTCGGGATCAGGAACACGACGATCAGGTCGGCGACGATGTTCACCAGCACGTAGACGGTCGCGAGGATCATCGCCACGTCCTCGACGAGGCTGACGTCCCGGTTCTTCACCGCGTCGACGAGCAGCCGGCCGATGCCCGGGTAGTTGAAGACGTTCTCGGTGATGATGATCCCGGCGACCAGGTAGGCCGCGACCTGCGCGATCACCACGACGCTCGGCGCCATCGAGTTGCGAACCACATAGCGCCAGATCACGCGTCGGCGGCTGAAGCCGTTGAGCTCGGCCATCGCAACGTAGTCGTGGCGCATCACCTCCACGATGCCGGCACGGACCATCCGCAGCCCGGTGGCGATCGCCGCCGCCAGGAGCGTCAGTACGGGAAGCACGAGGCTGTCCGTATGGGCCAGCGGCGACTCACCGGGACCGAAGCCGACCACCGGTGGGAAGAGGTCGAGCCAGTTGAAGAAGATGATGATCAGGAACGTGGCAATGACGAACTCCGGCAGCGCGTTGACGGCGAGCGCCGTTAGCGACAGGACGTAGTCGAGCGGCCGGCCGGCCTTGACGCCCGAGACGACGCCCAGCCCCAGCGCCAGCGGCACGAACAGCACGAACGCGATACCGGCGAGGATCGCGCTATTGCGCATCGGCTCGCCGATCCGCGACGCCACGCTGGGGTCCTCGGCCCCCTGCGCCAGGGCAACCGCCGAGTCGCCCAGGTCACCGGTGAGGAGGCCGCCCAGCCAGTCGAGGTAGCGCTCGGGGACGGACCGGTCGAGCGCGAGCTTGCCCTCCAGCGCCTTGACGGATTCAGGCGTGGCGCTACGACCGAGGACGACGCTCGCCACGTCGCCCGGCAGCACCTCGGTCATTACGAAGATCAGCATCGACGCGACGAGCAGCGTCGCCACGCCGGCGGCGAGTCGCCGGCCGAGGAAGCCCAGCACCGGGCGCCGGCGTCCCAGGCTCGTCCTCGCCGGCGGTCCCAGGGGGCGGTCGCCGGGATCCGTCGTCGCGATCGGCGTCCCCATCCGGATGTCGGCTATCTGGCCATTGCGCTCACGTCAATTGCTCCTAGGCGAGCCACGCGTTGTGCAGCCCGAACCCGCTGAGCCAAGCCGCTTTCGACGGCTCGAGGCCGTTGACCTCCTTGGCGAGCCCATCGACGTAGGCCTGATTCGCGTAGACCAGGTAGCCGCCCTCGTCGAACTGCAGTTGCTGCACCTCGTGCCACTTGTCCTGCGCCTGCTTCTCGTCGACCGTGCCGATCGCCTCCATCAGCAGCTTGTCGGCGGCCGGATCCTTCCAGCCGGTCTCGTTGTACGGAGCGGCCTTCGAGAGCGCGTTCAGGTAGAACAGCGACAGCGACGCCGTGCCGTTGACCCAGAACGTGGTCGAGAACGGGTAGCTCAGCCAGCGCCCCGGTGTGACGCTGAAGTACGTCCCGGGGTCGATCCGGTTGATCTTCACGTTTACGCCGGCCTGCTTGGCCTGCTGCTGGTAGAGCGTCGACGCGTCGACCAACCCGTCGAGCACGTTGGACGTGTCGAGCCGTACGGTCAGGTGCTCCTGACCGGCCGCCTTGAGCAGCGACTTGGCCTGGTCGATGTCCTGCTCGCGTTTAAGGTCCTCGGCGTAGTACTTGGCGCCGCGGGACGGGAGATCGTCACCCGCCTCGCCGAATCCGTTGAGGATCTGGTCGACGAATGCTTTGCGGTCCGCCAGCAGTCGCAGCGCCTGGCGCACCCGCTTGTCGGCCAGCGGCCCTTTGTCCGTGCGCATCGCGAAGCACTGGAACGACGTGCCGGTGGCCTCGAGCAGCTTGATCTGCCTCGCCGTCTTCTCGCGGCGGGCGAGCGCGAACGGCATCGCCTGCATCACCTGGCTCTGGCCGCTCAGCAGCGAGTTCAGCCGCGCCGGCTCCTCGGTGAAGCTCGAGTCGACCGTCAGCTGGTCGAGGTACGGGCCGTCGTGCACCCAGTAGTCCTTGTTGGCGGTGAAGACGCTGCGCGCCCCCGGCTTGAAGGACTTGAACTTCCACGGCCCGGTGCCGACCGGGTTCTTGAGGATCTCCTTCGGCGTCGCGCCGTTGGGCAGGACGGCGAACCCGTAGAAGGCGGTCAGGATCGGGAAGTCGCCCACGGGCAGCCGCATCGGAACCTCGACCGTCCGGGCATCGCGCTTGCGCACGCCCTTGACGTCGACCACGCGGGCGATCGTCGCGGCGGTGTAGTTCTGCTTCTTGTCGGCCCAGCTGTTGATCGAGTAGACGACGTCGTCGGCGGTGACGGGCTTGCCGTCATGCCAGACCACGCCGTCGCGGATCTTCACGGTCCACACCGTGCCGTCGGCATTGGGCTCGGCGCTCTCGGCGACGGCGGCCGCAGCGCCGAGGTCAGGGTCGAGCCGGAACAGCGGGTCGAACAGGAGCTCGGCGCGCGCGATGTCGGGCTCGCTGACCGCCAGCCCCGGCACGAGCGTTTCGGTGCTGCCGCCGGTGATCATCGACATCACGAGCTCGCCGCCGCGCTTCGGCGTCGCGGCCGGCGTGGCGGTTGAGCTGAGCTTCTGCTTCGCACCGCCGCACCCGGCGAGCCAACCGCCGGCCGTCAGGCCGATCGCCCCTTGGGCTCCGAACTCGATCAGGCGGCGCCGGGTCAATCCGGAGGCGTCGTGCATCCCTGGATCGGTCATGTGTTCTCCTCTTCGAGGGGTAGGGCGCTGAGGACGAGCCGCGATGGATGGTCTGCGTCGTTAAAGATCGTCTGCTGCGCCGGTCGCAGCTCGTCGTCGGACCAGTAGTCCCGGCCCGTGTTGTGGTTGCGGTCGAAGTTGGGGAAGTCCGAGCTTGAGACGTCGAGCCGGATCCGGGAGCCGGCCCGCAGCCGTACACCGACCGGGCTCATCTCGATCGTCAGCTCGTACGGGACGCCCGGGTCGAGCCGGACCACCGTGTCGTAGCCCTCCAGGAATCGCGTCCGGAGGATCCCGGCCGACAGCGCGATCGCGAGGCCGTCCGGGCGGACCTCGACGAGCTTCGCCGTGAAGTCGGTCTCGACCGCATCGCTGGCGGCCCACAGCACGCACTTCACGTCGCCGACCAGCAGGAGGTCGTGCTCGAGCGGCTCGGACAGGTAGACGAGGACGTCGCGCCGGTGGTCGAACACCGATTGGTCGAGCGCGCGCGTCGACCAGTCGCTAATGCTCATCACCGGGTCGCGCGGGTCATAGCGGAAGCCGCTCGGCACCGCGGAGGCGGGCTCGACAACCGTCAGGCGTCCGTCCCCGTGCACGCCGTTCGCGACCCCCGCGCTGTCGAGGAAGAGCTCGAGATGCCGGCCCTCGGGCGGCGGCCAGTCGCAGAAGCGACGCCACCGGTTCTCGTTCAGCACGAACGCGCTGACGGGGGATTCGCCGAGGCCCGCCCCGTCGTCGCCCTTGAGTGCGAAGTCGTACCAGTCCGCGATGAGATCGTGGTACTCGAGCCGCTCGGTCCTCCCGTAGCTCACGGCTCCGGTCCCCGTCGCGATCGCGCCGGGCTCGTGGCTCCACGGGCCGATCACGAGCCGGTGGCGGTCGCGCAGGAGCGGATCGCCGTGTGCGCGAAGGCTCGTGAAGTTCGCGATCCCGCCGCGGATCACGAAGTCCCACCAGCCCGTGACGTGGCAGACCGGCACCGAGACCTGCGGATGCGTGTCCGGGAGCGCCCACGGGTCGCTCTCCTGGTCGCGCAGGAACTCCTTCAGCCATCCGGTCGCCGCGCCGAACAGCTCTGGCGGGAGCGCGTCGTACGGCAGTGCCCAGAGCCACTTCTGGCGTGCCGCGGCCCACTCGCGCTCCGCGGCCGCGCGGGTGACCGGTCCGGTCGTGTCGCTGGCGCGCGCGCGGATGTCGGGCGCCATCCCGTTGGTCCAGTCCAGATAGATCGGCTCGAAGATGCCGCGGCTCTCGTCCTGCATCCGCGCGGCGATGCCGCTCGCGAGCGCGGCGGCGAGCGATGCCGGCGCCGCACCGGCGGTGCACATGGCCGTGAAGCCGTCGTAGGAGTTGCCGAACGTGCCGACGCGGCCGTCGGACCCGTCGAGGCGTGCGGCCCACTCGGTGGTGTCATAGCCGTCGGCGGCGTGGATCGCGCCGGACTCCGGCCGGTACAGCCACGTGTACGGGCCGTCGGACGCGTACCGCCCGCGCACGTCCTGCACGACGACGACGTAGCCGCGCGCCGCCAGCCTCCGCGCGGTCGCGGCGTAGCCGGCGCCGAAGGCCTCACCGCGCTTGCCGTAGGCGGTGCGGCAGACCAGCGTCGGCGACGGGCCGCCCGTACGCGGCCGGTAGACGTCGGCGCGCAGGATCGTGCCGTCGCGCATCTCGGCCGGCATGTCCTCGGTCACCTCGACCGACGCGGCGGGGATCGCGGGCGGCGCGGAGATCACCGCACCTCCGGCCATGTGCCCGCCGCCGGCAGGTCGAGCGCTTCGGCGAGGCGCCGCGTCGACGCGCGCGCAAGCTCGTAGGCGACCTCCTCGTCGAGGCGGGTGAGGCGACCGCCGCGGACCACGATCTCCCCGTCGATGACCACCGTGTCGACCGACTTGGAGCGGCTCACGAGCACGAGCTCCCGCACACGGTCAAAGCCCGGCTGCGCCTCGGGCAGATCGTCCGTACGGATCACGAAGTCCGCGCGCTTGCCGGGTTCGAGCGAGCCGATCCGATCCTCGAGACCGACCGCCTTCGCGCCGCCGCGCGTCTGCATCTCGAAGATCTGCTCCGAGGAGAAGTACGCGCCGCCCATCCGCGCCGTGAGATAGCCGAGCCACGCCATCTCCCCGAACGACCAGACCTTCGCCGCGTCGGTCATGAACGCGACCGTCACGCCGCGTTCGACGAGCTCGGGAACGCGGCACGGGACGCCGTCCGCGATGCCGTAGAACAGGTAGTTGCCCGGGTGCCAGACGACGTTCGCCCCTGTGCGCACGAGCGCGTCGATCTCGTCGTCGCGCAGGAGGTTCATGTGGGCGAGCGTCGTGGTCGCTCCGAGCACACCGAGCTCGCCGAGGTGGTGGACGCCGTGGGCGCCGAACCGCTTGTCGTCGTACTCGACGTCGGCCGTCTCGAAGTTGTGGTGGAGGGTGAGGGCCGCCGCGTTGTCGTCGGCGCACTGCTTGCCGGCCACGGCGAGCTCGTCGGTCACCGTGCCCATGCCGTAGAGGCCGATATGACCGCGGACGAGTGCGTCCGGATCGGCGTTGCGCCGCAGCTCGCCGCCGAGCAGGTCGAGGGCACGCTCCGTCGTCGCCGGCGCGCGCTCCACCTCGGTGGCCATCCCGAGCCCCTCCGGGTGATCCCACAGGAACGGATCGCACAGCGAGCCCCGGATCCCGACCGCCTCGGCGGCCGCCGCCACCGCGTCGGTGGCGAACACCGTGCCGGGCTCCATGAAGCAGGTGATCCCGTTGCGCACCATCTCGACGCACGCGAGCAGCGCGCTCGCGTACTCGTCGTCGTCGTCCACCGTGTTGAACCAGGCGCTGTAGACGCCGACCTTGTCGCCGTCGCCGCCCGACGGGTCGACGGCGTGGGGCGCATCGGAGACGGAGCCGCGCGTCGTGTGCAGGGTCGCGTGGTAGTGCGATTCGACGAAGCCCGGGTGCACGACCGCGCCGCGCGCGTCGAGGATCCGCCGCGGTCGGTAGGCCGCGAGCACCTCGCGCTGGGGCCCGACCGCGACGATGTCCCGTCCGGTCACGGCCACCGCCCCATCCGGGTACACCGTGCGCCGCTCGTCGAGCGTCAGCACGTAGGCGTTCTTCACGACCAGATCACAGAACGTCGGAGCGCCGTCAGACGTCGACATGCTCAACCTCCCGATCCCAGCATCCGGCGGTCAGGTCTTCCTCGAGCTTCAGCGCTTCCTTCCGGACGCGCAGCGACGGGGTCCGCGGGAAGTCCGTATCGCGGTACTCGATGTAGCGCGGCACTTTGAACGGCGCCAGCACCGCGGCGCAGTGCCGCACAAGCTCGTCGGGCGGGATCGTCTCCGGGGACTCGCCGTCGACGGGCAGCACGTAGGCCTTGATCTCCTCGCCTCGCAGGTCGTCGGGCACCGCGATCACGGCGACCTCCAGCACCTTCGGATGGGAGCGGATGACCTCCTCGATCTCGGCGGCCGCGACGTTCTCGCCGCTGCGCCGGATGATGTCCTTCATCCTCCCGAGGAAGTAGTAGAAGCCGCGCTCGTCGCGGCGTGCGAGGTCGCCGGTGTGGAACCAGCCGCCGCGCATCGCCTCCTCGGTCGCCTCGGGACGGTTCAGGTAGCCCCTGAACAGGCCGGGGGTGCGGATGAGGATCTGACCGCTCTCGCCGATGGGCACGTCCTCGTCCTCCGTGTCGACGATCCGGATCTCGCACTCCGGTATCGCCACGCCGATCGAGCCGGAGCCGACCATCTCGTCGGCGGCGTGCACCGGCACGCGGGTGTTGATCGTCGCCTCGGTGCTGCCGTAGTTGTCCAGGAACGGGAAGCCGAACCGCGCGACGAGCTCCGCGTGGATGTTCGCCTGCACGCCGACGGCGACCGCGAGGCGGATGCGGTGGTCGCGCTCGGCGGGCCGTGGCTCGCCCTTCAGCAGCAGCGCGGGGATCGAGGCGATGGTCCACATGTCGACCACGTCGTGGGCGTGCACGACGTCCCAGAACCGCGACACGCTGAAGCGGCGCATCACGACGAGCGTGCCGCCGCTGTAGATCGTGCATGCGAGCATGACCGCTGGATCGGCGTAGTAGAACGGCAGGCACGAGAGCATCCGGTCGCCGGCGCCCTTCGGGTTCAGTCGCAGCTCGATGTCGACGCAGCGCAGCCACCACGTGTGGTCGAGCATGCAGCCCTTGGCCAGCCCCGTGGTCCCGGACGTGTAGTAGATGTGGGTGATGTCCTCGGGCTCGCAGTTCGCGTCGCGCAGGTCCAGCGGCCCGCGGTCGCCCTCGTAGGCACTTAGGCCGCGTGGCTCGTCGCCTGCGACGACCACCACGCCGCGGAGCGCGGGACAGTCGGTCTGGAGTCCTTCGACGAGCGCGCGGTTCTCCTCGTCGACGATGGCCAGCACCGCCTGCGAGTCGCGCAGGATGTGCCCGGTGTCGTGCTCCTTGGCCGTCGGGTTGATCGACACGAGCGTGGCCCGCACGGCGCACACGCCGAGGTGCGCGATCATGAACTCGGCCCGATTGGCCACCATGATCGCGACCACTTCGCCGGGCTGGACGCGTTCCCGGAGGAATCCGGCGAAGCGCTGCGCGAGGTCGAGCAACTCCGCGCGAGACACCACGGGGCCGTCCTCGAAGATCATCGCGGGCGCATCGTCGCTCCGGCAGGAGGGCACGAAGAGGTCGAGCAGGGTCTTCGCGTCCCCGGTCCCGCTCCAGGGCGCGCCCGCCGGCGGGTGGGTCACCTCGGCGGTCAAGCCTCTACCTCCGCCAAGCCGTTCTTGATCATCGTCATCCCTTCGTGGTCGAGAGCTTCGAAGCCGTAGACGCCGTCGCCGGCGGCCCAGATCCGGGTGGTGAGCGCTTGGCCGGGTTGGAGCAGGAGCGGCCGCGAGAGCCGAGCCGCGAAGCGCTTGAGCCGCCGCGTGTCCGCCCCGCATGCGGTGGCCACGACAGCGCGGGCGGCGAACGCCAGCGTGCACGTTCCGTGCACGATGATCGTCGGGAAGCCCATCGAGCGCGCGACCTCCTCGTCGAGCGTGTACGCGTCCCAGTCGTCGGCGGCAGCGGCGAACCGCCGCGTCTGGTCCGGGGCGAGCGGCATCGTCAGCTCGGTCCCGGCTCCCTCGGGCGGCGGCGGCACGTGCGGCGGCGCGTCTTCGCCGGCGGGCACGTCGATGCGGCCACCGGCGACGAAGCTCGTGAAGTACTGCTCGTTGACGAGCGTGCCGTCGGTGGTGCGGGTCTCGATCTCGACGACCGTCGCCACGCCGGCCGAGCGCTGGCGCACGCCGATCACCGTCGCCGTGACCCGAATCGCCATGCCCGGCACCAGCGGCTCGTGGACGATCAGGTCGTGCTCGCCGTGGAACGCGAACGCCGGCGTGACCGCGTTCTTGGCCGCCACCATCGTCTTGAGCACCGGCACGAGCGCGTACAGCGGCGGCGCCAGCCGGCCCGCGGTCAGGTCCTCGTTGTCGTCGTCCGTCGCCTCGGCGAACCGTCGCGTGTCCTCCTCGGCGATCTCGATCACGGCGGACTCCACGGGCACGCCGACCCGCGAGGTGTCGAACGTGGCCTCGCTCGAGACGCTCACGTGATGCCCTCGACGAAGTCGGCGATCGCGGGTGGCGTCAGGAGCCGGCCTTCGAGCGCGCGCTCGATCGACTCGGGCGTCCAGCGGCCCGTGTTGGTCAGCCGGTGGACCGGTGTCGGCATCGCGATCACCACGAGCCGGTCGCCGTAGACCTGGAAGACCTGGGCGGTCGCGGGGCAGTCGGCCTCCGCGAGCCAGCCCACCAATGGTGAGACGTTGGCGGGGTCGAAGGCGTCGAACGCCTCGGCGGAGGGCGCGATGCTGTCCTCGAGCCGCGTCCTGGCCGACGGCGACACCGCGTTGGACCGAACGCCGTACCGCGCGCCCTCGAGGGCCGCGACCTGCGACAGGCCGGCGATCCCGATCTTGGCGGCTGCGTAAGCCGCCTGCCCGAAGTTGCCCGTGAAGCCGGCGACGGAAGTCGTGTGGACCAGTGACGCCCGCACGGCCTCGCCGGCCTTCGACCGCTCGCGCCAGTACGCCATCGCATGGTGCGTCATCGCGGCGTGGCCCCTCAGGTGCACGCGCAGCACGGCGTCCCATTCGCCCTCGGCGAGGTTGGCCAGCGTCCGGTCGCGGAGGATCCCGGCGTTGTTGACGAGCACGTGCAGGGCGCCGAACGTCTCGACGGCGAGATCCACGACCTCGCCGGCCTGCGACCAGTCTGCGATGTCATGGCCGCTGACCACCGCGCGCCCGCCGGCCTGCGCGATCTCGTTCGCGACCTCGCGAGCGGGCGTCGCGTCCGCTCCCTCGCCTGTCACGTCGCCGCCGAGGTCGTTGACGACGACGGCGGCGCCCTGGGAGGCGAGGAAGAGGGCATGGCAGCGGCCCAGGCCGCGGCCGGCGCCGGTCACGATGGCGACGCGCCCGGCCAGCCGGCTCATGTCGCTCCCTCGAACACCGGCAGCGGTGGCGCGCCGTCCCGCTCGCGCCACGCGAGGCTGACGCGGTCGCCGATCGCCGCCGGCGCGCCGACGAGGTTCGTCACCAGGCGCGGCCCTTCGTCGAGGTCCACCACCGCGACCACGTATGGCGGCTCGAGCGCCGGATCGACGCTCAGGTGCACGGTCGTCATCGCGTACACCGTCCCGGTCCCGGCCACCGGGACCCACTTGAGCTCGGCGCCGTCGCATTTGAGGCAGAACGGGCGCGGATAGAACTGGAACGCGCTGCAGCCGGTGCAGCGCTGCACGACCAGCCGGTGGTCTGCCGCGGCGGCCCAGAACGGCGCCGTCGTCGGATCGCCGAAGGCGGCCGGAGGCTCAGTCACGGGCTAGCACCACCGTCGCCCCCGCCGAGTTGGAGATGCCACCGATGCCGTGGACCACGCCGATCTCGGCGCCCTGGACCTGGCGCTCGCCCCCCTCGCCGCGGAGCTGGCGGACGGCCTCGACGAGCAGGAGGATGCCGAGCGCTCCCGGGTGACAGTAGGAGAGCCCGCCGCCCATCGTCATCGACGGCAGCCGCCCACCGGGCTTCAGGTGGCCCTCCGCCACGAACGGGCCGCCTTCGCCCTTCTCGCAGAAGCCGAGATCCTCGAGCTCGAGGATCACCGAGCTCGTGAAGTTGTCGTACGGCTCGAAGACGTCCACGTCCGCGGGGGTAATCCCGGCGCGCGCGAACGCCTCGCGGCCCGACTCGCGAGCACACGTCACGGTGAAGTCGGGCATCTGGCTGATGAGCCACTGGGTGTGGCTCTCGGCGGCTCCGAGCACACGGATCGCGCGCTTCGCCGCATCCTTGGCGCGCTCGGCGGTAGTCACGACGACTGCGCCGCCACCGTCGGTGCGCAGGCAGCAGTCGAGCTTGTGGAACGGCTCGCTGATCGGCCGCGACGCGAGCACCTCCTCGACGGTGAGCGGATCGCGCGACCACGCCTTCGGGTTCATCTGCGCCCACTCGCGCGCGGTAACGGCGACCTCGGCCAGCTGCTCTGGCGTCGTGCCGTACTGGTGCATGTGGCGGCTGGCGATCAGCGCGTAGTGGCCGATGGCGAGCGGCAGCCCGAACGGGGCCTCGAACTGGCCCGCGAGGCTGTCGTCGACGGCGACGGCCGTGCTGCGATTGCGTCGGCTCCGCTGGCGCGACGCGTAGGCGATCAGCGCGACCTCGCAGTGCCCGGCGGCGACGGCCAGCATCGAGTGGTGCACGAACGCCTCGAAGGAGCCGCCGCCCATGTCCGAGGAGTCGCCGTAGCGGGGCTGGATGCCGAGGTACTCGCCGACCTGGACCGATCCCTCCTCGCCCATGTAATTGACGAAGATCCCGTCGACGTCCTTCAGCATCATGCCGGCCTCGGCGAGCGCCTCACGCGCGGCCAGGGCGACCATCGACAGCTCGGTCTGGTCGAGCACCTTTCCCAGCGGGGTCTCGGCGACCCCGGCGATGTAGACCTCTCGAGTCCCCACGGCGGCGACGCTAACAGCGGCATCTCGTCCAGGCCATGGGTGAAGACCACATGTTCGCAAGGCCAACCATGTGACAGTGCCGGACGGGGTTACGGGCGATCGGCGACGGCGAACGTCGCGGAGCCGCGCGCGGCCACCGCTCCGGTCTGTCGCGTGGCACTCAGCTCGACGTCCACCCGCCGCTCGCCGCTCTCGACGTAGGTCCGGGTGACCGCCGCCGTGCAGGTCAGCGAGTCACCGGACCAGACGACATCGACGAAGCGGACTCCGAGGCGGCGCAGGGCGGCAGGCCCGAGCCAGTCGGCGGCGTAGGAGCCCAGCAGGCCGGCCGAGAACATGCCCTGCGCGAACACGGAGTCGAAGCCTGCCGCACGTGCGTGGGCCTCGTCGTAGTGGAGCGGGTTGAAGTCGCCGGACGCGCCGGAGTAGCGGACGAAGTCGGCCACGCCGAGCGGGCCGACGGTCCGCGGCGCGGCGGTGTCGCCGACGGCGAGCGGCTCGCTCATACGTCCTCCGGAGCGTGCTCGGTCTGGACGACCGTCATCGTCCCGGTGGCGACGAGGCCGCCGTCGCCATCGCGGTAGTCCGTCACGAGGACGTAGAAGCGCAGCCGGCCTCCGCGCCGGCCCTCGCGCTCGAACGCCGCATCGAGCCGCGTGCGGCCGCGCAGCCGCGCACCGGCGCGCGGGGGCGTGCCGGGGAAGGCGAACTCCTGCTCGCCGTGCAGCCGCCGGCGGGGGTCTCCGGGGATCCGCTCGAGCAGCGACAGCTCGTGCTGCGACCAGTGGGCGGCCGTCATGAGGAACGTCGGCGGGATCACGGGCGCTGCGTCGTCGAGGTAGCTCGGATCCTCGGCCTGCGTCGCGCGCGCGAACTCGCGGACCTTGCCGCGCTCGACGACGAGCTCGAACGGCGCGCTCTCGATGCCGACGAGGCTCGCGAGCTCGGCGGCCACCTAGCTCGCCTCCGCGAGGTCGCGGACGGCGCCCGCCAGCACGCGCGCGCCGAGCTCGCATTGCTCCGGGCTCGTGTACTCGGCCGGAGTGTGGCTCAGCCCGTCGCGGCTCGGGACGAACAGCATCGCCGCGGGCGCATGCCGGCCGATCACCATCGCGTCGTGGCCCGCGCCGCTCTTCATATCGACTGCCTTCGCCCCCTCGGCGGCCGCCGCCCGGCGCAGCGCGGCGATGATCTGCTCGTCGAAGTCGTGCGGCGGCTGGCCGTGGGTCGGACGCAGGTCCAGCTCGAGGTCCTCATCGCGGGCGACGTCCTCCAAAAGTGCGGTGATCCACTCCCGGGCGCCGTCGAGGGCCTCGGCGCGCTCGGCGCGGACGTCGATCGAGAACTCGCAGGAAGCCGGCACGATGTTGAAGCCGCCGGGCTCCACGGACATCGTGCCGACGGTCATCCGCAACAGGCCCGGCTGCCGGGTCGCGTGGTCGCGGAGGGCGACGATCGCGCGCGACGCGCCGACGAGCGCGTCCCGCCGATCGTTCATCGGCGTCGTGCCGGCATGGTCGGCGCGGCCGCGCAAGGTCGCCCGCATGCCGAACATCCCGGCCAAGCCCGTGACGATGCCGATGCCGGCCCCAGCGGACTCGAGCACCCGGCCCTGCTCGATGTGGAGCTCGAGATAGGCACCGACGGAGCCGATCGCCGTCGCCTCCGGCAGCCGGTCGAAATCGAATCCGGCCGCCGTCATGCCGTCCCGCAGCGTCCCGCCGGCCGGATCCAGCCGGCCTGCGAGCTCGGTGAGATCCTCGCCGACGAAGGCGCGGCTTCCCAGGAGCGCCGTGCGGAACCGCGCGCCCTCTTCGTCCATGAACGATGCGAGCCACACCGGGCGGGCCGGCTCGACGCCCGCGGCCTTGAGCCGGCGGATGACGTCCAGGCCCGCCAGCACGCCGAGCGCACCGTCATAGCGCCCGCCGGAGGGGACGGTGTCGAGGTGGGAGCCGATGACGACCGCCTTGCCGCTGCCCGCCTCCCAGCGGCCGATCACGTTGCCGGCGGCGTCAAGCGTGGCCGCCAGCCCGAGCGCCTCGAGTTGCTCTGCGAGCCACCGGTGCGCCGACAACAGCTCCGGCGACCATGCGAAGCGGGTCACGCCGTCGCCGTCGCCGCCGAAGCGAGCCGCCGCCGAGAGGTCATCGTTCAGCGAGCTGGCCTGGCTCACGGCAGCGACGCTAACACGGGCCGCGGCCACCGGCCATGGGTGAACACCACAGGCATCGGGTCGTCCAACTGCGGCGATGCCACTGGTCAGACGATGTCGAGCAGCTTAGCGAGCCGGACCGCGAGCGCGAGCTCGACGAGCGTCTCGGGATCCGATAGATCGCGGTTCAGGCGCGTCCCGATCCGCTCCAGCCGGTTCGCGACCGTGTTGATGTGGACGTACGAGCGACGGGCGGTCTCCCGCTGGTTGAACCCGGAGGCGATGTACGCCTCGAGCGTCTCCAGCAACTCCCGTCCCCGTCTCCCCCCCGAGGTGAGCGGCGCCAGCGTCGCCTCCACGTGCGCCCGCAGCGCCGGGTGCTCTGCCGCCTCGATCATCAGGCGGTACATCCCGAGCTCGCGCGCGTCGATCACGAGCCCGCGCTTGCCGAGCTTGACCATCGCCCCAAGCGCGCTGCGGGCGAGGTCGAACGAGGCTGCGTATTCGCGTGGACCGGTGCAGCGGTCGCCGACGGACGCCGAGAAGCTGAGCTCCCCGAAGAAGCGCCGCAGCCTGCGGGAGAGTGCCTCGGCGATGCTGCGAGGCTCGCGTTCGCCGTAGCCGCCGTCCTGGCGCGCGCACTGCGCGGCGAGCACCAGCACGCGATCGTCGAGCGCGGCGACGATGCTCGCGGGCGCGTCGGCGGAGACCTCGGCGGTGACCGCTTCGAAGACGCGGCGCTTGAGGCGGAGCAGGTCGTGCTCGGGTAGCCCGGTCTCCGCGACGGCATCGACCTGCAGGAGGATCACGTCGCGTGCGTCGGCCAGGTCATAGCCCATCCGGGCGGCGCGAGCGACGATCACGTCGTCGCCGCTGTAGGCGCCGTTGACGAGGTCGGTGGCCAGGTCGCCGCGCACGGTCTGCTCGACCTCGGCGCGCGCCGAGATCTTCAAGAGCTCGAGCGCGACTCCGGTCGCGGCGACCTCGATCAGCGCGAGGTCGAGGTCCGTGGGCTCGCCCTCCCAGCGGATCACGAGGAACCCGGCGACGTCCTGATGACCCGCGGCGACCGGGGCGACGAGCCGCGTCGGCCCGGGCACGAGCGGCTCGCCGAGCAGCGCGGGCCGCCAGTCTCTTGCGAGGTCGTCGAGGCGCCTACGCAGCGCCCCGTGCAACGGGCCGGCATGGGCGAGGGCGAGCTGATGCCAGTCCTCGGAGCTGTCGGGGCACGCTCCGGCGATCGGGCGCAGGAAGCGGTCCTGCAGGACGACGGGGCGCTCGAGCAGCCGTGCGAGCTCCTCCGCGACCGCGGCCGGCCCGCGATCGGCGAGGACCTGGTCGACTAGCCGCCGCTGGAGCAGGAGCGAGCGGCTCAGCTCGTCGTTCGCGCGCCCGAGATCGCGCGCGAGCGCGACTTCGTTCTCGTAGCGGTGGGCGTTGTCGAGCGCCACGGCGGCGTGGTTCGCGAATGCTGTCAGGAGGCGCGCATCCTCGTCGGAGAACATGGCCTCCGGATCGATGTGCTCGACCGTCAGCACTCCGATCGTCTCCCCGCGGGCGATCAGCGGGCTCGACATCATCGCCGCGAAGCCGTAGTCCTTGATGGTGTCGATGCGATGCTTGTAGTGCGAGTAGTCCGGCACGATGAGCGTCCTGCCGGCCTCGAGGACCCGCGCCGCGAGCCCCTTGTCGAGCGGATACTCCTGGCCGATCACCCCTGGCGCGTGTCGCGACGCCGCGACGATCCGGAAGACGCTCTTCCTCGCGTCCTTGAGGATGAGGTCGCCCGTCTCCGCCTTCAGCAGCGAGGTCGCCTCGGTGACGATCTCAGTCAGCACCTCCTGCACGTCGAGCGAAGGCGCGATGCGCGGGACCGAATCCTCGAGCGGCGTGACTGCCAAAGCGATCGCACGATACTCCGATGGTGTTGCGCCTGATCGGCGCGCGATGTCGGCGCCGGACCGAGCGCAAGTTGTCATAGACGCATTCGCGTGGGACGCCGCCGAGCCACTCCAACGCTCGGACGTGACCCTCAAGAAACGACTCGGCGCTGAGATCGAAGCTGAAGTGCGCCGTCTGCGCGCCCGAGAACGGCAAACTCGCGATCAACGCGTAGACGCGGCGCTCACGCCCGGCGATCCTGGGCCGCGTCGGCATCTCCGCCCAATCGAGCTGCATCACCTGACCGGGCCGATAGCGCGTCTTCTGCGCCGGCCGCGCCGTGCTCGGCCGCATCCGCGCCAGGCGCTTTTTGACCAGATCGACCGACCCCTCATAGCCGTAGTCCTCGCGCAAGATCTCCGTCACCCGCGGCGCCTTGATCTCCGGCCACTCCGCCAACAACCGTGCCAGCACCGGCTCGAGCGGATCGAGCATCGACCCGCGCGGCGCCCGCTCATAGCGCGGCGGCTCCGGCGCCCCGATCAAACCGATCGACCGTGCGCCGATTGATCCCCACCCTCGCCGCGATCTGCCGCTTAGCTAATCAACCCCTGTCCACCGAAACGGGGGAACTCCAAACGGCACGGGTTGGCAGGCTGTCGGCGAGCAACAGCTTCGGATCCGCTCGACGACACACGCCCACCGACCCGCGGCCGTTCCTTGTTCCTTAGTGGTCTGGCTCGGAGGTTCGCGCACGTATTGGCTGGGCGGATTCGCTCGCTGCCTAAGAACGCGAGCTCGGTGCCGACGGAGACGTTGGTCGACGGCAAAGGGGGCTGGCGTTCGTCGCCCGCCCCCTTGGTAGCGTTACGGGCAGGCGGCGTCGATCAGCGGTCGGCGTAGTTAGCCTCTTCGCTGCCCGTGACCTGCGAGCCCCAGTCGATGAAGCGCGGTGTGAAGCTCGACAGGCTGAGGATCGGCTTGGGGTGGCTGCCGTCGGGGTGCATCCTGTAGAGCCCGAAGCGCCCGTGGTCTTCGAGGCGGAAGACGATCCAGCGTCCGTCGGGCGAGTAGGAGCCGACGAATGCGTTGACCTCGCCGCCC
Organism: Solirubrobacteraceae bacterium; assembly: GCA_039934455.1. Classification (GTDB taxonomy): domain Bacteria; phylum Actinomycetota; class Thermoleophilia; order Solirubrobacterales; family Solirubrobacteraceae; genus DASQFQ01. The sequence goes on along the minus strand of JBDTMF010000015.1, from coordinate 11,051 downwards.
TGGTAATGGGTAAGGAAGCGCAGGTCGGTCCCGTCGGATCGGATGGTGGCGATGTTCGCGGAGTCGCCGGGGTGGGGTAGGTCGGCGTCGTGGATGAACGCCAGGTGCCGGCCGTCGGGTGCCCAGTCGTGCTTGATTCCGACGTCGAAGGTGAATGGGGTGAGCTGGTGCTGCTGGCTGCCGTCGATGCGGCTGGTGAAGAGTGCCCCGGAGTCGACGCCGTTGGAGGAGACGAAGCTCAGCTCGTGGCCGTTGGGTGAGACGTTGGGGTCGGTGGCGCCTGCCGGTCCGGATGCGAGCCGGTGGCGGTCGCTGCCGTCGATGTTCATGCTCCAGATCGCGTCCTCGTTGGTGTCCGGGTCGAAGCGCTCGAAGACGATGCGAGTGCCGTCGGGTGTGAATGATGGGTCGCCCTCGAAGCCGCCGGGGGCGGGCGGCAGTACGACGATGTCGCGGCCGTCGGCGTTCATGGTTGCGACGGTCGAGGAATCCGCGGTGTCGAGTTCGAAGGCGATGTGCGTGCCGTCGGGCGACCAGTCTGGGCGCACGGCGTCGCCGTCGACGTGGGTGATCTGGCGCAGGTCGTGGCCGTTGGGGCGCACGGTGAAGATCTGCGCGCCGGTGGCGGTGTCGGAGTAGAAGGCGATCGGGCCGTTGCGGCCTGGGAACGTGGCGAGCGCGGACGGGGCGGCCGCGAGCATCATCGCGGCGGCCGCGAGCGGCGCCAGCGCCAGCGTGCGGGGGTTGGGGAAGGTGCGTCGAGACATGGTGTGCTCCTTGGCGTCTGGGGCCGATGCGGGCCTTGGTGATTGCGCGGTTGGCTCAATGGGCCGTGGCGGGCTGATCGTGATGAGGGGAGCGCGGAGGGTGCGCATTTCGGCGTGCTGGGCGTGAATGCGTCGACGGGTGACGGAGGCGCCCGCCTCATGGGGTGAGGCGGGCGCCGGTCGTCGGGTGCGGCTACGTCCTGATTCGGGCGGTGCGACGGTGGCGGATGCGCAGTTGGCTCGCGCTTGCGGCGGCGATGGCCAGCGCGGCGGCGATGGCCAGGGCGATGGGTAGCCGCGGCGTGTCGTCGGACGGGGCCGGAGGCTGCGGCGCGATGAGCGGCGTGGGCTCGCCGTAGGACGAGTAGTAGCGCTCCTGCGCGAGCGCCGCGGACGCGTGCGTGTGCTGGTTGGGGCGTGCGGCGGCGGTGCCGCTCGTCGCGGACGCGAGCAGCGCGCAGGCGAGTGCGCAGACGATGGCGGGGTGGTTGGCGCGGCGGGCGGTGAACACGGTGACCTCCTGGCTGGGCTTGGCTCACGCCTGCTGGGCTGTGGGCCGGTGTTGTGGACGACCCGCACGCTTCACCGGTGTGGTCTGCGCGCGATCTGCTGTCGGTCTCACGAGGTCGTAGACCGGCGTCGTAGACCGGCCGTAGACCGCAGTGGTGCACCGTGGTTCACAGCGCGCCAGCGGCCGTTGATCGGGTCTTCAGGAGGTGATTGGATTGCTCTTGCGCGAGCATCACGACGAGCGCCGCTCCATGCAGATCCGCTTCCTCGGCCATCTGGAGGTCAGCGTCGACGACCGTCCGGTCACACTGGGCGGAGCGAAGCAGCGCGCCGTGCTGGCGATGTTGGGGCTCGAGGCCAATCGCCCGGTCTCGGCTGACCACCTGATCGAGGGTCTGTGGGGCGAGCACTCGCCGGCTAGCGCCGCCAAGATGGTGCAGAACTACGTGTGGCGGCTGCGCGGCGCGCTCGACGACGCCGGCGCGGAGATCCTCACGCGCGGGCGCGGCTATGAGCTGCGCATCGATCCCGGCTGCATCGACGTCCGGCGTTTCGAGAAGCTGCTCGCCGAAGCCAGTCGCGCGGCCGGAGCCGGGGAACAGGTCGACGCCGCTCGCGAGGCGCTCGCGTTGTGGCGCGGTTCCGCCCTCGCCGACCTGGTCGGCGAGCCGTTCGCCGCGCGGGAGATCCGCCGCCTCGAGGAGCTCCGCGTCGTAGCGGCCGAGCTCGCGATCGACGCCGATCTCGCTGCCGGTCGCCACCAGGAGGTCGCCGCCGAGATCGATGCTCTCGTCGGCGAGCACTCGTTGCGCGAGCGGCTGCACGCGCAGCGGATGCTCGCGCTGTATCGGTGTGGTCGCCAGGCCGAGGCGCTGGAGGCCTATCGGCATGCCCGGCGCACGCTGGTCGAGGAAGTCGGTCTGGAGCCGGGCCCGGAGCTGCGGCGTCTGCACAAAGCGATCCTGCGCCAGGACCCATCGCTGGACGTCGAGTCCGCCGTTGCGCAGCTCCCGCGGGAGCTCGACGCCACGGCCGCGCCTCCGTTGGTCGGCCGCGATGGCGAGCTGCGCCGGGTGCGCGCGCGTTGGCAGCGGGCCGCGACGGGCTCTGGCGCATTCGTGACGCTCGTCGGGGCGTACGGTATGGGCAAGACCCGTATGGCGGCGGCGATCGCGGGCGACGCCCACCGCGAGGGGGCGGCGGTCCTCTACGCGGGCGGAGCGGGACCGTCCGAGGCGGCGCTGGTGGCCATCGCGCGCACGCGCGATGCGCGGCGGCCGACGCTGCTGGTGCTCGACGACGTAGACCGTGCGCCCGCCGAGGTGCGTGTCGCGCTGCGCGAGCTCGCGACGGCGCTCGGTCACCTGCCAGCGCTGGTGCTGGCCACCGGCCAGGAGGCGGCCGCGCTCGCGCGGCTCGAGCCGCGGGAATCGATCACCCTCGAGCCCCTCGGCGCAGAGGCCATCGGGCTGATCGCCGGCTTCTACGCCCCGGCCGGCGGCGGCGACGCGGTACCCGTCGAGACGCTGCTGGCGACGAGCGGCGGCGTGGCGCGGCGGGTCCACGAGGCGGCGAGCGGGTGGGCGCGGCGCGAGGCAACCCGGCGCGTCGACGCGGTGGCGGGCCGCGCAGCGGCGGGCCGCAGCGAGGCCCGGGCGCTGGAGGCCGAGCTGGCCGGCAACGTCGTGGACCTGCAGTCGGTCCGCGAGCGTGCCGGGCTGCTCGCCGGCGACGGTGCGGACGCCCAGGCAGCGGTGGTCTGCCCCTACAAGGGTCTTGAGACCTTCGACACCGACGATGCCGAGTACTTCTTCGGGCGCGAGCAGCTCGTCGCCGAACTGGTCGCGCGCCTCGTCGGCGCGCCGCTGCTCGCGGTCGTCGGCCCCTCCGGCAGCGGCAAGTCCTCCGTGGTCAGGGCCGGGCTGCTGCCCGCGCTGGCCGGCGGCGTGCTGCCCGGGAGCGAGAGATGGGCGCGCGCGCTGATCCGGCCCGGCGAGCACCCGATGCGCGAGCTTCGCCGCGCGGCCGACCAGCTTGGCCGCGAACGGCGCAGCGTCCTCATCGTGGACCAGTTCGAGGAGCTGTTCACCGCCTGCCAAGACGAGCGGGAGCGCAGCGAGTTCGTCGCCGCGCTGGTTGGCGTCGCTCGCGATCCCGGCGGCGACAGTCCCGTCGTGCTCGCCGTCCGCGCCGACTTCTACGGCCGCTGCGCGGCCTACCCCGAGCTCTCGCGGCTGCTCGGCACCAACCACGTCCTCGTAGGAGCGATGTCGCGCGACGAGCTACGGCGAGCGATCGAGCGCCCGGCGCAGCGGGTCGGACTGAGGGTCGAACTGGAACTCGTCGACGCGCTGCTGACCGACGTCGAGGGCCAGCCGGGCGCGCTGCCGCTGCTCTCGACAGCGCTGCTCGAGCTCTGGCGCCGGCGCGATGGGCGGCGTCTGCGGCTCGCCGCGTACGTGCGCAGCGGCGGCGTCCAGGGTGCCGTCGCGCGGCTGGCCGAGGACGCGTTCGTCGGGCTCGATCCCTCCCAGCAGGCGGTGGCCCGCAAGGTGCTGCTGCGCCTCGCCGGCGAGGGAGAGGGCGCCGTGATCGTTCGCCGACGGGTCGGGCTGGCCGAGCTGGAGGGTCCCGAGGTCGCCAAGGTCGTCGCCCGCCTCACCGACCAACGCCTGCTCACGGTCTCAGACGGTGCCGTCGAGGTCGCGCACGAGGCGCTCCTGCGCGAATGGCCGCGGCTGCGGGCGTGGCTGGAGGACGACGTGCAGGGCCGGCGCCTGCACGGTCAGATCAGCGATGCGGCCCGCGCGTGGGACGCCGACGCTCGCGACCCTAGTGGGCTCTACCGCGGCACGCGGCTGTCGGGAGCTCTGGAGTGGCGCTCCGGCCACGAGGACGAGCTGAACGCCACCGAGCGGGCGTTCCTCGACGCCAGCCACACCGCCCACGAGCGCGCCAACCGCCGGCTGCGTACCGTGCTGGCCGGCGTGTCGCTGCTGCTCGTCGTCGCGGTCATCGCCGGCGGCGTCGCACTGGACCAGCGCGCCAACGCGCGTTCGAAGGAGCGCACCGCCGCGGCGCAGGTGCTCGACGTTCAGGCGCTGACCGACCCGGCCCTTGACCGCTCGCTGCTGCTCGCGCGGCAGGCGGTCAGCCTCGCCGACTCCCCCGCCACGCGCGGCAACCTGCTCGGCGCGCTGCTGCGCAGCCCCGCCGCGATCGGCGTGCTGCGCGGCGACGGCGACCCGCTGCTCTCACTCGCCCTGAGCCCCGACGGCCGCACGCTCGCGGTCGCCGAGAACGACGGCACGGTGCGCTTCCTCGACGCCGCGACGCGGCGGCCGGTCGGGCGACCCTACGACATTGGCAAGAGGCGCATCCCCGAGCTCGGGTACAGCCCGGACTCCGAGCTCGAGTACAGCCCGGACGGCACACGCCTCGCGGTGGCGGACGCCTCATTTCCCGTCGGCGGCTTCATCGACCTGCTCGACGCGCGCACCCATCGCAGGATCGATCGCCTCTACGTCGAGGGACTAGGTCCGGCCGCGCCCTCGCTCAAGGATGTGATGTTCTCCCCCGACTCGCGCGTCTTGATCGCGCACCGGACAAGCGAGACCGTGAACGGGTCCGGCCCGGGCGAGCTGATGCGCTGGGACGCACGCACCGGGCGCCTCCGTAAGCGGCAGCCCGCCGCCAAGGACCTCGCGCTGATCGACTTCCTTGCCGGCGGCAAGCGCCTGCTGACCACCAGCGCGTCGACCCGCACCGCGACCGTGCGCGATGCCCTGACGCTGCGGCCGCTGCGCCGCTTCCACGTCGACAGCCGAGCGGGAGCCTCGACCGTGAGCCCGGACGGCCGCCTCGCCGCCCTCGGCGCCGCCGACGGCTCAGTGCGATTCCTCGACCTGCGCAGCGGAAAGGTGCGCACGGCATCCGGCCGCCACGACGCGCCGGTACGCGACGCGCGCTTCACCCCCGAAGGGCGCACGCTAGTGACGGCCGGCGACGACGCCAACGTGATCGTGTGGAACGTCGCCGACGCCAGCGCGCGCGAAACGCTCGAAGGGCACGCCGGCCTCGTCCGCGAGGTCGCCGTCTCGCCGGACAGCAGGACGGCGTACACCGCGAGCGTCGACGGCAGCGTGGTCGCCTGGGACCTCGCGGGGACGCGGCGGCTCGGACGCCCCTTCCACGCCGCTCCCGTGGATCCCGGTGGCCCCGTCGCCGCGGCGGGCGGCGACGTCAGCGAACAGGTGACGCCCGACGACGGCAACCTGCCACCGTCGGTCATCGCGGCGACGCCCGACGGCGCCACGTTCGCGATCCCCCGCAGCGACGGCAACGTCGATCTCTACGACAGCTCGACGCTCGCCCGCACCGCGGTCATCCCGGTCAATCCAGGCGAACGGCTGTTCAGCGTCGCGATCGCCCCGGATGGCCGAACGCTGGCCGGCACCACGCTGTTCGGCGCGGTCTCGCTCTGGGATCTGCGCACCCGCCGACCGCGCGGTCCGTCGCAGACCGCGCACGTTGGCCCCGTCTGGACGCCGACATTCAGCCGCGACGGACTCTGGATGGCCACCAGCGACAAGGACGGGAGGGTGCGATTGTGGGACGTGCGCCGCCGCCGGCTGGTCGCGAGCTTGCAAGAACGGGGAGCGTTTGTCGACGACGTCGGCCTCAGCCCGGACGGGAACACGCTCGCGGTGACCACGGGAGGCGAGCCCGGCAAGGGATCAGTCGAGATCTACTCCGTGCCGCGCCTCGCCCGCACGGCGGTGCTGCACGCGCCGTGGGGCCGGTGGGGTCGATTCTCTCCCGACGGCCGCGTGCTCGTTTTCGCAGACCACGACGGACGGCTCCGGCTCTTTGACACCAAGACGTGGAAGCCGCGCACGCGCCCGGTGAACGCGCACCGCGGGGAGGTCCTCAGCATCAACTTCAGCCCGGACAGCCGAACCCTCGCCACGACGTCGCTCGACGGCAACACGCGCCTATGGGACATAGCCTCCGGCCGGCCCATCGGCGCAGGGCTGGCCGGCCCCCCGCAGCACCGCAGCGCGGCGATCTTCGTGCGCCGCGGCACGCACCTCCTGGTCGTTTCCGACGACGGCCGCGCGTTGCTCTGGGACCTGCGGCCGTCGTCATGGGCCAGGCAGGCGTGCAGCGTCGCCGGGCGGACGCTCACACGCGACGAATGGGAAAACGCGCTGCCTGGCCGCGACTACGCCCCCGCCTGCCGCAAGCGCTAAGAAGAGACCACTCCAACCGCGCGTCGGAAGGCCCCGACACGCTCGTATTGCGCTGAAGCAGCAAGCGTGTTCGATCCGCCGCACGAGACTGTCGCCAAGGACGAACAGGAGGCGCCCCGAGTCGCCAGTCGGGTCACGCCCGCTTCGGTCTCGCAATGCGGGCGCTGACCGTCCGCAAGTCCACACGCCCGGGCCTCGTCCGGAGCGAGCTTCGCCGGGAACCCGGCCGAGACGCTCGGAACCAGGCGCAAGCAGCAGCGGCTGCACCTCCGCCGACACGAGCATCGAGACGCACGGAATGCGCAAGTCCGCATCTCCGAGCAAGCGGCGCTGAGAGGACTCGTCGGACCGGCGCGGGTTCGGGCGCGGTCACAAGTTCTCGTGGCAGCTCGCCCGGTCGGCGAGCCGGCAGCGACCCGGAAGCGTGACCGCCAGCGCGTGAGTCCTGCCTTGGCTGCGGCTGTTCACCGCCGCTGGTGAGTGAGGAGGTATGGCACTAGCTGAGGCAGCGGACGTCCGGGCCAGAGAACAGGCGCTGGCACGGCGGTAGACGCGCGTTGTCGCGATGCGCGCGCACGACGGCCATCACGGCGCGGACGACGATCCACGGTTGCTGGTCAGGGTCCATCACGAGGTGCTCGCTGCGAAGCGCGAGGACGTGAACGCGGTCGCTCGACAGCCTCGCGAGCTCGGCATGCAACCTGCACCAGAGCCGGTCGAGCGCCTGAAGCAGACGCGGCGGGGCATCCGGGGCGCTCGTCCAAGTGCGGGCGCCCGTGATGACCACCACCGGCGTGTCACCCGACGTTCGGATGCTGCTGGCGAGCGCTTCGCCGCGCTTGACGTCAACGCCATCATGGACGGGCTTGGCCCATTCGCGCCGCTGCGCAGACGCCTGGGATCTGGGCCAGATCGCCAGCTGGCGCCGTGTCGCGTCGCGCCCCATCGCGTCGACGAACACGACGCCCGCGACCTGGTCGGGGTGTGCGCGCGCGAACAGCCGCGCCAAGAGCCCGCCGTAGGAGTGACCAACCAGCACGTACGGCGGCTCGATCCGACCACGATCGAGCAGCCGTTCGAGATCCCGGATCTCATCGCCCGCGTCGTGCACTCCGGGCATCGGGTCGCTATCCCCGAGGCCGGCCCGGTCGTAGGCGCACGTCCGCGTCGTACGACCGAGCTCCAGCTGCACAGTTGTCCAGCTGCGGGAGTCGAGGCCGAGCCCCGCTTCCAGCAAGACCGTCGGGCTCCCGGAACCGATGCACTCCACGTACAAGCGGCGCCCGCCGACATCGACCAGCTCACCCCCACCGACGCCCACCACCGTGACCGCCGCCCGCGGACGGGACTTCTCCTTCCTCGCGTCGCCGCCGCAACCCAGCAGCACGACGACAAGCACGACGACCAGAGAACGAGGCGCCACGCGCAAAGTCTGACCGCCACGCCCTCCCCCAGCAAACCGCAGTTCACCTCGAGGCTCGAGCAGCGGGCGAGCCACGCGCACCATCGCAACGGACAAACTGCGAAAGAGCGACCGCAGGGCAACGTGTCCAGCGGCGCGATCGCCTCGAGGCAGCTGCGAGCGTCTCCACTTGCGTGCCAAGAGACGCCCGCTCGGGACGAACAGGAGGCGCCCCGAGTCGCCAGTCAGGTCACGCCCGCTTCGGTCTCGCAATGCGGGCGCTGACCGTCCGCAAGTCCACACGCCCGGGCCTCGTCCGGAGCAGGCGGCTAGGCATCCGAGCCGAGACGCTCGTTGATCGCGAGGAGCGGTACTCCGCCTCCGGTGGCACCGCCGTTTCACCTTGCTCGCGAGGCGCGCAAAGCGATAGGGAGCTTGCGAATTGCCCTTGTGACGCGGATCCACGACGTGAGCGGGCACTCCGTCTCAGTGATCCTGACCGGCCTTTGTCCGCGGCGGCGAAACCCCGTTCGCGGCCTGTGGGTGTGGTTCATCGAGGGCGTAGGCGATCGCGTCCTCGAAGCTCAGCGCAGTCCCGTCGCCGAGGGCCGCGTCCCAAGCGGCAGCGCCCCCGCGCCTGCGTGCCGGTTCGAAAAACGCCGCGTCGAGCCTGGCATCGACCGCGTTGTGGGGCTCGCCACAGCGATGTGCGGCGGCGGCGCCGGAGAGCCGCGCGGCGCGGTCGAGATCGTCGCGGACTGCTGCGACCGCGGCGACGCCGGCCAAACCTTGTGACGCCGCGGGCAGGACAGCGAGCTCGCGGCAGAGTGTGAGTTGCTCGCGGAACGCATGGCGCGCGGCTTCAGTGTTTCCATTCAGCAGCGCAGCCCGCCCGGCCTTGGCTTGCAGCAGCATCCACAGGTAGGGATGGTCGAGATCGCGCACGAGCGGCGTCGCGCGGTCGACGAACTCGCTCGCCTCGCGATCGCAGCCGTGGCACAGCGCCAGATCGGCAGCATTGTGGAATAGGTCCGCCAAGCAGTCCACGTTCCCGGCCTCCTCGAGCAGCGAGGCAGCTCGGTCGACGCGTTCGCGGAGCTCCGCGCTGCCGTCCGCAGCCTGTGCGCTCGCCCAGGCGGCCATGGCGATGACCCACGGATCGCCCGTCTCTCGTGCGTAGGCGAGTGCCTCGTCGGCGAGCTTTGAGCCGACATCCAGCCGGCCTTGGCAGCTCTCCTGCGAGGCACGGCTATGGAGCACCTCCGCGAGGGTCGCCGGGTCCGCGAGGGCGCTCGCGATGGCCTGCGCCTCCGCCATGACTCCGCCTTGTTCGGCTGCGCGCCCGAGCGGCCACAGAGCCCATGCCTCGATGCACAGCGCGCGGACGCGCGGTGCAGGATCGCCGCCGGGCTTGCTGAGCGCCTGTCCTATCCAGTGCGCCGCGTCCGCGTAGCGGTCTCGCTTCAGCCAGTACTCGCCGAACGCCGCGCACAACTCGACGGCTGCTTCTGCGCTGTCCTGGTTGGTTGCCCACTCGAGGGCGGTGTGAACGTTGGCGAGTTCGCCGTCGAGCCGGTCGAGGTGAGCCTTGCGGTTCGTGCCGCAGAGCGCCCGAAGGCTGGCGTGGCGTTGGGCCAGCGCGAGGAAGTAGCGGTAGTGGCGCTCGCGAACCGATTCGGAATCTGAATGAACTGCGAAGCGGTCGACGGCGTAGGCGCGGATCGTTTCGAGCATTCCCAGCCGGGTGCGCCCGTCAACGTGGCGGCGCACGAGCAGGCTCTTCGCGACGAGCCGGTCGAGCGTGTCGATGCTGGCGTCGGTAATCGTCTCTGCCGCCTGCACCGTGGCGCCGCCCTCGAACACCGCGAAGCGCGCGAAGCACGCCTTCTCGTCGGCATCGAGCAGGCTGTGGCTCCAGTCAATCGTCGCCGACAGCGTCTGCTGGCGGGCCGGCGCGTCGCGAGAGCCCGCGCCGAGTCCGTCGAGCGCGCCATGCAGGCGTGTGGCGATCTCTGCGGGTGAGAGCAGCCCGCAGCGGGCCGCCGCGAGCTCGATCGCCAGCGGAAGCCCGTCGACGCGGCAACAGATCTCGGCGATCGCGTCGATGGTGCCATCGCCCAGATCAAACCCGGGGTCGTGCGCTCGCGCGCGCTCGCAGAACAACGCCACCGCATCCACGTCGGCGACCGCGTCCGGGTCCTCTCCAGGCTCTGGGAGCGCAAGCGGCGGCACGGGGTAGCACTGCTCGGCCTGCACGGCCAGCGGTTCGCGACTCGTGGCCAGTACGGTGACGGTCGGACCGGCAACCGCGAGGCCCCCGATGAACGCCGCAGCGCCGGGCAGGTGCTCGCAGTTGTCGACAACGAGCAGCAGGTGCTTGGTGGCGAGGAAGCGGGCGACCGCCTGGTCAGCCGATTCGCCCGCGAGCGGCGTGATCGCGAGCGCGCTGACGATCGCGGCCGGAACGTCCTCCGGCCGCTCAACGGGCGCGAGCGATACGAAGCGTGCGCCGTCGGCGAAGTCGAGCTCGACGCCGCGCGCCGCGTCGAGCGCGAGTCGGGTCTTGCCGACACCGCCGGGCCCGGTCAGGGTCAACAGGCGAACAGCGCCCGCGCGCAGGCGCTCGGCGACCGAGCCGACCTCATGTACGCGGCCGATCGTCCGATTCGGAGCCGCCGGCAGCGAGCTCTGCCGATCGGAGCCGGGCGTCACCGACACACCGCGGTTGGCGTTGAGCTCGCGTGGCGGCGGCACCGCCGGCGTTTGTAGCTCGAGCGAGGGGTCCTGGCGCAGGATCGCCGCGTGCGCGCGCTGCAGGTCCGCGCCGGGCTCGATACCGGCGTCCTCGACGAGAATCTGGCGTACATCGCGGTAGACCTCCAGCGCTTCGGCCTGCCGTCCGCTGCGATAGAGGGCGAGCATCAGCGCAGCCGTCAGTCGCTCGCGCGTCGGGTGCTCGGTCCGCAGCTGCTGGAGCTCGCTCACCAGCGCACCGTGCGACCCGCGTGCGAGATCGGCCTCCACGCGCGCCTCCAGCGCCACCAGGCGCTGCGCCGCCAGGCGCGCGATCTCCGCCGCCGCGAACGGCTCGAACTGCAAATCCGCCAGCGCCGGCCCATG
>JBDTMF010000014.1:0-36429 GCA_039934455.1 Solirubrobacteraceae bacterium | reverse complement strand
GCTGCTTGCGCGGCTCGCCGAGCACCTGGCGCTCGCGGACGCCGGCGGCCGCCCGGCGCGGCGTGGCGCCGAGGCGGTCGCGATGGCCCGCGCCGCCGGCGACGACGGCGCGCTCGCCGCCGCGCTGCTGGGCCGCCACGCCGCGCTGCTGGACATCGAGCACGTCGAGGAGCGCCGGGCGGTGATCGACGAGGCGCTCGCGGTCGCGGAGCGGCTCGAGGCGGGCGAGCTCGTCGCGCTCTCGCTGCACTGGCGCATCTATGACCTCGTCGAGCTCGGCGACCTCGAGGCGGCCGGGCGGTCCTACGAGCGGCTCCACGCGCTTGCGCGCGAGCTGCACCAGCCGCTGTACTCGCACGCCGCGCTCGCCTGGCGCGGCGTGGCGGCGCACCTCAACGGCCACTTCGACGAGGCCGAGCGAATCGCGCGCGAGGCGCTGCGGATCGCCGAGGCGGCCGGCGCGCCCGAGGCGCGCGCGTTCTTCCTCACGCAGCTGTTCGCGGTGCGGCGCGAGCAGGGCCGGCTCGCGGAGCTGACGGATCCGCTCGAGCGGCTCGCCCGCGGCCCCGGTCCCGTGGGGGTGAGCTGGCGCTCGACGCTGCCGTTCGTCCTCGTGGAGGCGGGCGAGCCCGAGCGCGCCCGCGTCGCCTACGAGGCCGTCGCGGCCGGCGACTTCGCCGCCCTGCCCGGGAGCCTCTTCCGCCTCACCGGTCTCATCTGCCTGGCCGAGGCCTGCGCGGCGCTCGGTGACACCGCCGGCGCCGACTCGCTCCACGCGCGCCTGGAGCCGCACGCCGACCGGCTCGTGCAGACCGGCTTCAGCGGCTGCTGGGGCTCGGTCCGGCGCTTCCTCGGTCTGCTCGCCGCCACCGCGGGCCGGGCCGACGAGGCGCGCGCGCACTTCGAGGCCGCGCTGGAACGCCACATCGAGCTCGAGGCCCCCGGGCTCGTCGCCCGCACCCGCTGCGACCTCGGGGAGCTCCTGCTCGCCCGGGGCGAGCGCGAGCGGGGGCTCGAGCTGCTCGCAGCGGCGGGCGCCGCCGCCGCCGATCTGGGCATGGCCGGTCTCGTTTCGCGCTCCGATGTATCACGGGCCAGGCTCGGCGCTCTGTAGAAGCGTCCGGGCGACAATCCCCCTCCTCTCAAGCCCGGAACCCGAGGCACGGAAGCCTGCCGCTGGTTCGGGGCCCCGCGATGGATTGTGGGGCCTCAACCGCGTTAACTTCCCCCCATGAACGACTGGCCCACATCCATGCCCCAGCTCGCCGAGCGCGTGAGCCTCGTCCCCGCCAACCGCACGGTCGGCGAGGTGGTGGATCGCCTCACGACGATCGAGCAGGACCTCGACGGGTTCTTCTCGCCCGCCGCGGGCTCGCCCGCCGCACGGCGCGAGCGGCCGCCGCTGCCCGACGGCGTGGCCTGCTTCAACGGCATGTACCTCCAGGTCACCGAGGCGGTGCGCGACGCGCTGCCCAGCTTCGAGAGCCCCGCGTTCGTCGAGCGCCTCGACGTCCTGTTCGCCGAGTTCTACTTCCAGGCCTACGACGCCTCCGTGGCGCAGGCATGGGTCTCCAAGGCGTGGGCGCCCCTGTTCGCGCGCCGGGCCGAGCACAAGATCCTGGCCCTCCAGTTCGCGATCGCCGGCATGAACGCCCACATCAACAACGACCTCGCCCACGCGCTCGTGCTGACCTGGCACGAGCTCGACCTCGGGCCGGCCCACGACAGCCCGGAGTACCGCGACTACGAGAAGGTCAACGCGATCCTCGAGCGCGTCGAGGCCGACATCAAGGGCCCGCTGGCCGACGATCTGATCGCGAGCGTCGACACGCTGCTCGGCAGCGCCGACGACTTCCTGGCGCTGTGGAGCATCCGCCGCGCCCGCGAGGAGGCGTGGCGGCGGGCCCGGATCATGCGGGGGATGCCCGACTCCGAGCTCGACTCGCTGTTCGACGGCTTCGTCGGCTTCGCGGGCAACCTGCTGCTGCGCCCGTCGGTCCTGCCCGGCTGAGTTTCATCGACCATCCGTCCAGGGCTTCAGGGTTGCGCTCGCGCCGCCGATGAGCCACTCATGTCCCCTCGGAAGGGCGCGTTGCGCATCCTGTCGGCCGCAGGAGGCGTGTGGGCGCTGAATCTCGCGATCATCGTCGCCTGCGCCGGTCTGCTGGCGGGGCCGGTGCGCAATCTGCCCACGTTCGACCTCGGGGTCCACATCTCGTGGTGGACGCTGGCGCTCTGCTTCCTCGCCGCCGAGCGCTGCGTGGTCCACCTGCACTTCCGCCGCAGCGCCCACTCGTTCTCGCTCGGGGACCTGCCGCTGGTCTTCGGCCTGCTGTTCGCCACGCCGATGGACCTCGTGATCGCCGGCCTGATCGCGCTCGTCGTGGTGCTGCTGTTCGACCGCAAGCTGCCCGCGATCAAGTTCGTCTTCAACATCGCCCAGTTCACGCTCACGACCTGCCTCGCGATAATCATCTTCCGCAGCCTGGCCGGCACGGTCGAGGGCTTCGGACCGATGATCTGGATCTTCGCGCTGCTCGCGACGCAGGCCTCGGCGATCATCACCGTGATCCTGATCGGTGCCGCGATCTCCCTCTCGGAGGGGCGGATCGGCGCGAAGGCGCTCGGGCGCATGCTCGCGATGGATCTCACCGTCACGACGACGAACGCGAGCCTCGGGCTCGCCGGCGCGGTCATCGTCGCCTACGACGTGCGCGCGCTGCCGCTGCTCGTCGTCCCGCTCGTCACCGTCTTCCTCGCCTACCGCGCCTACGCCACCGAGCGCCAGCGCCACGAGAGCCTCGAGTTCCTCTACGAGACGACCCGCACGCTCTCGCGCTCGCCCGAGATCGTCGTCGCCCTCGAGGGCCTGCTGGCCCGCTCGGTCGAGGCGTTCCGCGCCGAGATCGCCGAGATCGTCCTGTTCCCGGCCGAGGGGAACGCGCCGCTGCGCACCACGCTCGGCCCCGGCGACACGCGCGACGTGATGCAGCCGGTGGACCCGGCCATCGCCGACGAGCTGCGCGCGCTCGTCGATCACGACCAGCCCGTCGTCCGCGTCACCCCGGCCTCCGGCAGCGCGCGCCTGCGCCACTACCTCGAGGAGCGCGGGGTCCGCCACGCGATGCTCGCGATGCTGCCCGGCGAGACCCGCGTCGTCGGCACGATGCTGCTGGCCAACCGCCCCGGCGTCGTGCGCGACTTCTCCGACGCCGACCTGCGCCTGTTCGAGACGCTCGCCACCAATGCCTCGGTCGCGCTCCAGTACGACCGCCTCGAGCAGACGGTGTGGCAGCTGCGCGAGCTCCAGCGCCAGCTCGAGCACCAGGCCTACCACGACTCGCTCACCGGCCTGGCCAACCGCACCCTCTTCATCGACCGGGTCGAGGAGGCGCTCTCCCACCCCGATCCCTCGGTCGCCGTGTTGTTCGTGGACATCGACGAATTCAAGACCGTCAACGACACGCTCGGCCATACGGTCGGTGACCAGCTGCTGATCGCGGTCGCCGAGAAGCTCGGCCAGTGCGTGCGCCCGTCCGACACCGTCGCGCGCTTCGGCGGCGACGAGTTCGCGATCCTGCTCGACCGCCTCGACGGTCCCGAGGACGTCGTCGTGGTCGCCGAGCGCATCATCTCCGCGCTCGCCCAGCGCATGCCGGCGGGCGGCGAGGCCGTCAGCGTGGGCGCCAGCGTCGGCATCGCCACGAGCCGCCCCGAGTCGATGCGCGCCGGCGAGCTGATCCGCGACGCCGACGTCGCCATGTACGACGCCAAGCAGCGGGGCAAGGGCCGCTGGGCGCGCTTCGAGCGCAGCATGCACACGGCGATCCTGCGCCGCCACGGCCTCAAGGAGCAGTTGCAGCAGGCCGTCGCCCGCGGTGAGTTCGCCGTCGAGTACCAGCCGATCGTCAGCCTCGCCAACGGCGAGGTCGTCGCCGCCGAGGCGCTCGTGCGCTGGAACCACCCGGAGCGCGGCCTCGTCGCGCCGGGCGAGTTCATCCCGCTGGCCGAGGAGACCGGGCTGATCGTGCCGATCGGCGAGTTCGTGCTCGACGAGGCCTGCCGCCGCGCCGCCGCCCACCCGAACCTGAGCATGCACGTGAACCTCTCGGCCGTCGAGCTCCAGCACGTGGACGTGCTCCTGCGCGTCACCGAGACCCTCACGCGCCACAACATCCCGGCCGAGCAGCTCGTGCTCGAGATCACCGAGAGCGTGCTCGTCGACGTGGGGATGAGCGCGACGCTGCGCGAGCTCCACGAGACCGGCGTGCGCCTCGCCCTCGACGACTTCGGCACCGGCTACTCCTCGCTCAGCTACCTGCGCTCGTTCCCGCTCGACATCCTGAAGATCGCCAAGCCGTTCGTCGACGGCGTCACCGGGCGGCTGGAGGAGCGCTCGTTCGTGCGCATGATCATCGAGCTCGCCGGCACGCTCGGCCTCGAAGTCGTGGCCGAGGGCATCGAGTCGGCCGACCAGCTCGAGGTCCTGCGCGAGATGGGCTGCGACCTCGGCCAGGGCTTCCATCTCTCGCCTCCGCTGTCAACCGCCACGATCGAGGAACGGATCCGGATCGA
This sequence comes from Solirubrobacteraceae bacterium, assembly GCA_039934455.1. Classification (GTDB taxonomy): domain Bacteria; phylum Actinomycetota; class Thermoleophilia; order Solirubrobacterales; family Solirubrobacteraceae; genus DASQFQ01. Next base: position 31,854 of record JBDTMF010000014.1, on the reverse strand, counting down.
ACGACCGTCCAGGGGCCCTCTCGGCGCCTCGTCGACGGGTCGATAGCCGCTCTGAGAGCTGCAGTACGTAGGGCAAACCCGCTGCGAGGCGGGGACGCAAAGCCAGGGGCCTCCAGGGAGGCAGCCCAGCCGCCGGCTCGACTCACCCTGAGCCTTGAGCGACATGGAGGTCGCCGCGTCCTATGTCCCACGCCCCGAACATCGTCTTCCGGATGCGCTGGATGATCGGCATCGCGCTGCTCGCGATCGCCGCCGTCGTCCCCGCCACCTTCGCGCGCTCCGGCGCTGAGCTGCCCTCCACGGGCTCCGCTCCTGTCGCCGCCGCCCTGCAGCCCTCGCTGACGCCGGCCCTGGCCGACCTCGCCGCGAGCAAGCCGGGCAAGCGCGTCGAGGTGATCGTCCAGATGAACGCGGGCACCAAGCGCTCCGTCGCCACGCCGCTGATCCAGAAGCTCGGTGGCCGCGTGACGCGCGACCTGCACATCATCAACGCGGTCGTCGCCACGCTGCCCGCCGCCGGCGCCCGCGAGCTCGCGGCGCAGCCGAGCGTCCGCGCGGTGTCCCCGAACGGCGCGATGAAGCCGCAGTCCAGGGGCGACAACCTCTCGACCAGCTTCAACCAGTCGATCCAGGCGCCCTACCTCTGGAACACGTACGGCGGCACCGGCCGCGGCGTGGGCGTCGCGGTCATCGACACCGGCATCGCCGGCGGGCTGCCCGACTTCCGCATCAACAACCTCGACAAGCGCTCGCGCGTCATCGGCTCGGCGGTCGTGAACCCCGACGCCACGACGGCGACCGACCGCTACGGCCACGGCACGCACGTCGCGGGCATCATCGCCGGCGACTCCGAGGGCCGTGACCTCGGCGACTCCAAGAAGGGCCGCTTCTCGGGCGTCGCGCCGCGCGCCAACCTCGTCTCGATCAAGGTCTCCGACGACGCCGGCAACACCAGCGTCCTCGACGTGATCGCCGGGATCCAGTTCGCGATGGATCACAAGGCGGAATACAACATCCGCGTCATGAACCTGTCGCTCGAGTCGACGGTGGCCGAGTCCTACAGGACCGACCCGCTCGACGCCGCGGTGGAAGCGGCGTGGTTCGACGGCATCTTCGTGGTCGCCGCCGCCGGCAACCGCGGCCCGGGCGGGAACGCCGTCCAGTTCGCGCCCGGCAACGACCCCTACATCGTGAGCGTCGGCGCGGTCGACGATCAGGGCACCAAGGAGATCGGCGACGACCAGCCGGCGACCTGGTCGAGCCGCGGGACGACGCAGGACGGCTTCTACAAGCCCGACATCTACGCTCCGGGCGCCAAGATCGTCTCGACGCTCGCGCCCAACAGTCGCTATGCCGCCCTCTGCCCCTCGTGCGTCAGCGAGGACGGCGAGTACATCCGCACGGGTGGCACCTCGATGGCCGCGCCGATGGTCGCCGGCGCCGCCGCGATCGGGTTCGAGCTCATGCCGAGCCTCACCCCGGATCGCATCAAGGCGCTGCTGCGCGACTCCGACCGCCCGCTGACGGACTCGATCGACGAGCTGAGCCTCGTCGACGCCGCCCGCCGCTTCGGCGGCGACGGCGGCCGTCTCGCCAACCAGGACCTGACCCCGAACGACTACATCGACCCCAGCACGGGCGGGATCGACTACACGCGGTCGAGCTGGAGCCGGTCGAGCTGGAGCAACGCCTCGGACCTGCTGCGGTCGAGCTGGAGCCGGTCGAGCTGGAGCATGGCCCCGGCCGAGCAGCCGGCCGAGGGCTTCAACGACACCGTCGAGCCGGCCCGGTCGAGCTGGAGCCGCTCCAGCTGGAGCCGCTCGAGCTGGTCCACCAGCTGGACCAAGTAATACGGATGTCCATGGGGGGTACGGCGGCCGAAAGGGCCGCCGATACTCCTTCTGAGAGCTGCAGGACGTAGGGCAAACCCGCTGCGAGGCGGGGACGCAAAGCCAGGGGCCTCCGACTTGGAGGTAGCCCAGCCGCCGGCTCACCCGTCAACACCAAGAGCCCAAGCAAGCGACATGGAGGTCGCCGTCACCATGCCCTCAACTCGCACCATCCTCGAACGTCTCCGCTGGAAGGTCGGCCTCGGTCTCGTCATCGTCGCCGCCGGCTTCGCCGCCAACGCCGCTCCGGCCGCCCACACCGGCTCCGACGTCGCCCGCTCGAGCTGGGGCTTCTCCCGCTCGGTCGAGACCGGCGCCGAGGCGGTCGACGTCGCCCGTTCGAGCTGGGGCTTCTCCCGCTCGTCCGAGTCCGACGTCCAGGTCGTGGACGTCGCTCGCTCGAGCTGGGGCTTCGCCCGCTCGGCCGACGCCGCCGTCGACGCCGGCGTCGCCGTCGACGCCGCGTAGCAGCGTCACCTGGGGGGGAGCGCCGGGCGAATAGCCTGGCGCTCCGTGTCCCTCCTCGAGGCCTACCGCCGGACGGGTGCAGATCCCCCGTTCGGCGACCTTCGCCGCGCCCACGGGGTGCGGTTCGAGGGGTACTACTGGCGCTTCACCGATGCGGCCGCGGGTCGCGTGGTGATCGTCCTCTGCGGTGTCTCAAGCGACGCCGCCGGTAGCTGGGCCCTGGTCGCCCTCGCCGCCCACCCGGAGGGCCTCGTCCGCTCCGCGCTGGTGCCGGTCGCACGCGCCGAACCGCACGGGCTCGGCGTCGAGGCCAACGGCGTCCTGCGCGCCACGGCGGGCGCGCTGCACGTCGACCTCGGGCCTGACGCGCGGCTCGACGTCGCGCTGCGCGAGGGCCGCCCGTGGCCGCGGTGGGCGTTCGGTGGCATCGGGCCGGCGCAGATCGTCCCCGGATTGCCGCAGTACTGGCACCCGCACCTGCTCGGCGCGCGCATCGAGGGCTCGGCGCGACTGGGGGAGGCGACCGTCGATCTGTCCGGCGCGACCGCCTATGCGGAGAAGAACTGGGGCGCGGCCTTCACCGAGCACTGGTGGTGGGGCCAGGCCCAGGGCTTCCCGGGCGCCGACGCCTGCGTCGCCTTCGCCGGCGGCCGGATCGCGCTCGGCCCGGTCGGCGGCGCGCCGACCTCGGTCATCCTGCGCGTCGAGGACCGGATCCTGCGGCTCGCGCCGCCCCTGGCCCGCATGACCGCGGCGGTGGGGGAGGCGGGCTGGCGGATCCGCGCCCGCTCGGCCCGCCACGAGCTCTCGATCGAAGGCGAGGCGGCGGGCGCCCCGGCCGTGCTGCCGGTGCCGGTCCCCGGCCGGCGCGAGGTCGAGGAGCGCTCGCAGCACCACCTGGCCGGGCGGCTGCGCGTCACGCTGCGGCGGGGCCGGCGGACGCTGTTCGCGGGCGAGTCTGAGTTGGCGGGGCTGGAGCGGTGGGCCTGAGTTCCAGCGAACGTCAACGGCGGCTGGGTACCCGGCGCAGTTGCCGTTCACGAACCCTCGGCGCGCCGGGCCGCGACCGTCAGCGGCTCCGCGCCGACGAGCTTCTCGAACGGGCCGATCACGGTCCACAGCGCGCGCAGGCGCATCCGCGCGGTCGGGTCCACCGGGTCGACGCGCGCCTCGCTGACGAGCGTCGAGCGGCCGTCCTCGCGCGGCTCGGCCCAGTGCGCGAACAGCACGCGCACCGTCCCGCGCTCGTCCCACTCGCGAAACTCCTCCGGGCCGGAGAGCCGCGGGTAGTCGCGCGAGGTCGTCCAGATCCGCCCGCACAGTCCGGAGACGGACCAGACATCGCCCTCGTCGAGCAGCGTGAAGGGATAGTTGGAGAACAGCTCGGTGAAGGTCTGGCCGTCCGAGACGCCGGGGATCCGCCAGCGCACGAGCCGCGTCAGCGTCCGCGTGTCGCACAGCCGCACCTCGCGCGCGGCGTCCCACAAGGCCTCCGGGCTCGCCGTCGCGGAGCGGCGGTGGTGGGTGCAGACGGCCGGACGACGAATCCAGTCGTCGAGGCGTTCATCGGCTCGGTACGGTGACGGGCGGGGCATGCGGCTGATCCAGCACAAGAAGGAGGCGTACTGGTTCTACCGCTTCCTCTCGACGGGTTACGACCGCTGGGTGAATCCGCTGTTCTGGACCACCGCGATGCGATCGGCGGCCCTCGACGCGGCGCGGCTCGACGAGCGGAGGCTGCGAACGCTTGACGCCGGTGCTGGTACGGGCTTCACGACCGAGGGGATCGTCGAGCGCGTCGACGCCGACTGCGTGACGATGCTCGACCAGAGCCCGCACCAGCTGCGCCACGCCGAGCGCAAGCCCGCGCTCGAGCGCTGCGCGAAGGTGCTCGGCGACGCCGAGGCGCTGCCGCTGCCGACCGATCACTTCGACCGCTACGTGTCGGCCGGCTCGATCGAGTACTGGCCCGCGCCCGACCGCGGGATCGCCGAGGCCTACCGCGTGCTGGCGCCCGGGGGCGTGGCGACCGTGGTCGGCCCGGTGCCGCCCGGGGACCGCATCCTGCGCGCGCTCGCCGAGCTGTGGATGCTGTTCCCGACCGAGGACCAGTACCGCGAGTGGTTCGAGCGGGCGGGCTTCGAGGACGTCTCGCTCGTCACGGTCGCCCCGGGCTGGTACCGCGACCCGCGCAGCCGCTACGCGGTCGCGGTCAGCGGCCGCAAGCCCGTCGCGGGCCCGTCGCCGCTCGCCCCGGCCGGCGCGACCGAGGACCTGAGCGCGCCGATGGGCCTGCGCGAGCGGCTCGTGTTCGCCGGACGCTTCGTGCTCGGCTCGCTCGCGGGCGCGGTGTTCGTGCCGGTCGGGATCGCGCTCGCCCTGCGCGCGCGGCTGGGCGGCGCGAAGTGAACCGCGTCGCGGTCGCCGTCCCGAGGCGGCAGGCGGGGCGGCTCGGCGCGCTGTGGCGCTTCTCGCGCCCGCACACCGTCATCGGGACGACGGTCAGCATCGTCGGCCTCTACCTGATCGCGGTCGACGCGCTGCCCGGGCTCGGGGTGGGGGAGGGGCTGTGGGATCTGTTCTGGACGCTGGTGGCGGGCCTCGCGGTCAACGTCTACATCGTCGGCGTCAACCAGATCGAGGACGTCGAGATCGACCGGGTCAACAAGCCGTTCCTGCCGCTGGCGGCGGGTGAGATGACCCACGAGCAGGCGCGCGCGATCGTCGCCGCGACGGCCGGCCTGGCCGTGGTGCTGGCGGTCACGCAGGGCGCCGCCGAGACCATGGCGGTGCTCGCGGGACTCGTGGTCGGCACGGCGTATTCGCTCCCGCCGCTGCGGCTCAAGCGCTTCCCCGCGCTCGCCTCGCTCTCGATCTCCGGCGTGCGCTCCGTCGTCGTCAACCTCGGCGTCTACGCGCACTTCTCGCTCGCGCTCGGGGACGGGAGCGTCTCGATCCCGCCGCCGGTGTGGGCCCTGACGCTCGTGGTGCTGCCGTTCTCGCTCGCGATCGCGATCCTCAAGGACGTCCCCGACGCCGAGGGCGACCGCCGCTACCGGATCATGACCTTCACGGTGCGGCTCGGCGGGCGGCCGGTGATGCGGGCGGGGATCGCGGCGCTGGCGCTCGGCTACCTGGGGATGGCGATCCTCGGGCCGCTGCTGATCGACACGGCGCAGCCGGTCGTGCTCGCGGGCGGGCACCTGGCGGCGCTGGCGTTGTTGCTGATGTGGAGCCGGGGCGTCGATCCCGCCGACCAGGCCGGCTTCACGCGCTTCTACATGCGCGTGTGGAAGCTCTTCTTCCTCGAGTACGCGCTCGTCGCGCTGGCCTGTCTGGCCGGCTAGCGCCGCTTGCGCAGCACGAGGAAGCCGATCAGCGCGGCGATCCCGCCGGCGAGCGTGATCGGGAGCGCCGGGCGCCGCTTGAGGAGCGCGAGCTTGCCGCCGGGTTGGTCGTCCTTGGGCGCCTGGGGCGCCTGGGGCGCCTGGGGCGCCTGGAAGCCACCCTCGGGCGGGACGGCGCGCGGTGGGGGCGGCGCGATCCGGTCCGGCGTGGGCTCGGCGGGTCCGGTGCCCTTCGTGACCGGCATGTCGGCGTCGCTCTCCGCGGTCGCGACCTCCGCGTCGTCCGCATCGCCCGTGGTCGAGTCGCCGAGGTCGGTGGCGGCCTTGGCGTCCGTGGCGTCCGTGGATCCTTCGGCGGCGGCCGGCACGGGCGAGCCGACGTACTTGCGCAGGCGCGGGCGCTCCTCGGTCGGCGGGGCGGCGCCCTCGGGCAGCACGGTGGGCGACTCCTCCTGGGAGGAGGCGAGCCCGTAGTGGTCGTAGAGGCGGCGGCACTCGGTCACCGTCAGCGTGTCCTCGACCGCCAGCTGGGGCGCGGCGGCGATGAGCTCACGGTCCTGCTCGACGCGGATCGCGTCGTCCTCCACGCTCGCGCCCGCGAGCGGGACGAAGGACGCGCCGTCCGCGTCGTCCAAGCGCACGAGCACCCACTCGGGCGCGTCGGTCGCCTCGTCGAGGAAGATCAGCTCGACGGCGCCCAGGCGCTCGCCGTCGGGGGCGAGGACGTCGCGCCCGGTCCAGGCGGAGAAGTCGTCGAAGTCGCGCTGCGTGGGGAGATCGGTCATCGCTCCCTGCCTACCGAGGCGCGGTCCGCGCCAAACCCCCGCGAGGGCAACGCAAGAGGTGGGCGAAGGCTGGCGCGCATGCGGCGCGAGGGGTTGGTTGCTGACGCCCACCGGGTTGGCAGGAGAGTGAATGGGTACTGCTCCAGATAATGGATGCACTCTCGATGAGCCTCCCCGCGACCGCAGCCTCCGCGACGACCGCGCGCTCCGAGGTGACCCGCCGGCTCGCCCAGCGGATCACGAGCGGGGCGCTCGAGGACGTGCGGCTGCTGCTGACCGAGCTGATAACCAACTCCCTCCGACACGGGGGCATGACGCCCGACGACAAGATCGGTGTGAGGGCGGAGCTCTCCGGCGGGACCGTGCGCATCGAGGTGCACGACCCCGGCCGCGACGGCCCGCCCGAGGTGCGCGAGCCCGGCCCGCGCGGCGGCGGCTATGGCCTCTTCCTCGTCGACCGGCTCACCAATCAGTGGGGCGTGGACCGCCAGGACGGCACGACGGTGTGGGCGGAGCTCTCCGCCGGACCGGCTCGCTAGACTCCGCGCGTCCGCGGCCTGGCGCTAGGGGTGCCGTCGCCGCGAGAAGGCCAGCCGGCCAGCGCCCTTCGGCTCCGTCCAAGTTGACCTTCCTACCGTGACCACGCGAGAACCAGACCCGCTAACGGGAGAATTCGAGCCCTTCCGAGTCGACGTGGAGCCGGAGCGCGAGTCGGTCCGCGTCTCGCCGGTCGGGGAGCTCGACATCGCTACGGTCGACAAGCTCCAGGCAGAGGTCACGCGGCTGCTGGAGACCGGCTTCGCGAAGATCATCCTCGACCTGCGCGGGGTTCGCTTCCTCGACTCGACCGGGCTGCGCCTCGTGCTCGAGCTCCACGCCGCGGCGCGAGCGCAGAGCCACGAGCTGTGCGTGATCCGCGGGTCCGACGTCGTGCACCGCATCTTCGAGGTCACGCAGGTCGCCGACCGGCTGAACTTCGTCGACCCGTAGCCGGTCCGCGCGCGGGTCGCGCTGGACCGGTCGGTACCTTGAAGGTGAACGTCAACGATCCGGGAGACCGATGACGCGGAGAATCGAAGCCGGACCTGTGCTCGTGGGACTTGGGGCGTTCGTCCTGCTCATCAGTCTGTTCCTCGACTGGTACCAGCCCGCGGTGACCGCGTGGGACGCCTTCGAGGTCCTCGACCTGTTGCTCGCCGCGCTCGGCGTCGCGGCGCTCATCGCGGCGGCCGGCGCGATCCGGCCCGAGGCGACCGTCGTCGAGCGCCACTGGCTGCCGGCGATCGCCGCGGCGATCACGATCGTCGTCGCCGCGCAGATCCTCGACCCGCCGCCCGCGGTGGACGGCGACCTCGATACGGGTGCGTGGCTCGCGCTCGGCGCCGCGATCGTCATGTGCATCGGCACGCTGCTGTCGCTCGGCCGCGTCTCGTTCGCCCTCACCGTCGAGGGCCGCGACACCCGCCGCCGCGTGTCCGCCGTCGACCACCGCGCCGACGACCCGACCACCACCGAGGGCCCGTCCGTGGCGCGCCCGGGGAGCGGCGAGAAGACCTAGATGGGATCGCAGGACATCTCGTTCGAGCTCGAGCGCTTCGAGTGGGCGAGCGCCGACCGGCTCGAGGTCGAGGGCACCTGGCACGGTGTGCGCCGCCGGCTGCCCCGCGCGACGCTCGTGGTCGAGGTGGAGGGGGAGCGCCGGCGCCTGCGCGCGCTGCCCGGCGAGAGCCCCGGTTCGGCCGACCGCTGGGCCGCCGCCTTCCTGTGGGAGGGCGACATGCCCCGCCTGCCCGGCGCAGAGCTCGAGGTCGGCCGCGGCATCGTCGTCGAGCTGCCGCGCCCCCGCCGCTCGAAGGCGCGCCGGGCCGCCGCGGCCGCTCCGCTGCCGGCCGGCGGCCGCGCGGGACGCGAATCCGTCCCGGGCCGCGAGGAGGCCGACCGCCTGCTCGCCGTCCTCGCCGCCGCCCGCGCGGCGGCCGACGAGGCGGCGCAGCGAGCCGCCGCCGCGGAGGCCGAGACCCAGGCGCTGCGGGCTCGCGCGGAGGAGGCCGACGCCCTGCGCTCGCGGGCGCAGGACGCCGAGGTGGAGGCCGAGTCGCTCCGCACCCGCGCCGAGCAGGCCGAGTCCGAGATCGGCGCGCTGCGGGCTCGCGCGGACGAGGCCGACGCCCTACGCTCGCGGGCGCAGGACGCCGAGGTCGAGGGCGAGTCACTCCGCACCCGCGCCGACGCGGCTGAGTCCGAGCTCGAGTCACTCCGCGGGGGCGAGGACGTACCCGCGCTGCAGGCACGCGCCGCAGCGGCGGAGGACCAGGCCGCCGCGCTGCGCGTCCAGGCGGATGAGTCCGCCGCGCTGCGCGCCGAACTGGACGCGCTCCGCGCGGCCGCCGAGGCCGAGCCCGCGCCGGCGCCCGACCTCGAGCGCCTACGGACGGAGCTGCAGTCCGTCGAGCGCCAGCGCATGGAGCTGCGGGCGCAGCTCGACACGACTGCCGACGCCCTGGCGGCCGCCCAGGCGCAGACGCGCGCGCTGCGCAGCCGCTCCGTCGCTCACGAGGACGCCGCGGCCGCGGCGAGCGCCTCCGCCCGCAGCCAGGGCATGCCGGGGCCGCGCACCGCCGCGGCCGGCGCACACTCCAAGACCGAGGACCCGCACGCCGCGAGCCGCGTCGGGCGCCCGGAGCGGCCCCGCCCCGGCCGCCGGCCCGCGGAGCGCACCGCCCGGCGCGCCGCCGACACCGAGGCGCGAGAGACGAGCGCGCCGCCGCTCGGCGAGCGCATCTCCGAGTGGGTGACCTCGATCACCGGGTCGCGCTCCGAGCCCCAGAACGGCCACGCGGCGACGGCCGAGCCGGCGCCGGCGCCGCCGACCGCGGCGCGGCCCGCCCGGGCGCGGACCCCCCGCGCGAGTGTGGCCGGGAGCGGCAACCGGGTCCGCCGCCGCTCCGACCGCGCGTCGGCCGAGCGCGACAAGCCGTCCTGGATCCTGCGGGTCGCGGCGATCGGGCTGCTGGCGCTGCTGATGCTCGCGCTCGTCGTGATCGTGCTGAGCCTGCTCTAAGACCCCGGGAACACGGTCGGCTCGCGCGGCAGCGCGGCCGGGTCGAAGCGCTCGAGCATCTCCGCGCTGCTCGTCGCGCCCTCGAAGCCGAGCGTGCCCGCCATCCAGCGCACCGCCGCGCCCGGGTCGACCCCGCGCAGCGTCACCGAGCCGTGGCGCTTGGCCAGCCGCGCGCCGTCGGGGCCGAGTACGAGCGGCACATGCGCCCACGAGGGCTCGGGCAGCCCGAGCAGCCGCGCGACGAGCAGCTGGCGCGGGGTCGAGTCGAGCAGGTCGGCGCCGCGCACGACCTCCCCGATCCCCTGTGCGGCGTCGTCGACCATGACCGCAAGGTTGTACGCGGCCGCCCCGTCGTTGCGCCGCACGACGAAGTCGTCGACGACCGCCTCATTAGGCCCGAGCAGCCGGTCCTCGAAGCCGATCCGCGCTGCGTCGGCGCGCAGCCGCAGCGCGGGCGGCCGGCCCCCGGCGCGCCTGCGCCGGCGCTCGCCGTCGGTCAGCGCCCGACAGGTCCCCGGGTAGGCGCCCTCGGGCAGCGGCCCGTGGGGCGCCGAGGCGGCCGCGCGGATCTCCGCCCGCGTGCAGAAGCACTCGTACACGCGCCCCGCGGAGCGCAGCCGCTCGATCGCTTCGTCGTAGATCTGATGGCGCGCGGACTGGAAGACCACGTCGCCGTCCCAGTCGAGCCCGATCGCGCGCAGGTCCTCGAGCTGCTCGGTCGCCGACCCGGAGCGCACCCGGCCCGCGTCGAGGTCCTCCATCCGCACCAGGAAGCGGGCGCCCGCCGAGCGGGCGAACAGCCACGCCAGCAACGCCGTGCGGAGGTTGCCGAGGTGCAGCGTCCCCGTCGGGCTGGGGGCGAAGCGGCCGTCCGCCGTCACGCGTACGTGAAGGGCAGCCCGTCCGCGACGTCGGACAGCCGCGGGGCGGTGCGGTCGCGCTCGGAGTAGAGGAGCTCGATGTCCTGCGGCCACTCGATCCCGACGTCGGGATCGTCGAAGCGGATCCCCGCTTCCGTGGCGCCGTCGTAGTAGGCGGTGCACTTGTAGACGAAGTCGGCCTCGCCGGAGAGCACGCAGAAGCCGTGGCCGAAGCCGACCGGGATCCACAGCTGGCGGCCGTGGGCGTCGTCGAGCTCGACCGCCTCCCACTCGCCGAACGTCGGCGAGCCGCGCCGCAGGTCGACCACCACGTCGAGCACGCTCCCGCGCGCGCAGCGCACGAGCTTGCCCTGCCCGGGGTGGGTCTGGTAGTGGATCCCGCGCAGCGTGCCGCGGCGCGAGCGCGAGTGGTTGTCCTGCACGAACGACGTGGAAATGCCCTCCTCGGCCCACGCGTCCTCGCGGTAGGTCTCCATGAAGAACCCGCGCTCGTCCCCGTGGACGGCGGGGGCGAGCAGCACGAGGCCGTCGAGGCGGGTTTCGAGACGTTCCATGAAGCCGGGCAGCTTAGGTCCTCTCCCGCTGGGACCGCGGCCGGAGAGAACCTCGAGGGAGGAAGGACTCCGGACCCGGGCCGTCGAATCGGGGGTCGCACATGCCAAGGACCGCGACCATGCCTCCCGCCGCCCAGGGTCACCAGACCCTCTCGGCCTATATCTCCTCCCGCTTCGACGAGTTCTCGCGGTCCCAGAAGGACGTCGCGCAGTACGTCGTCGACCACCTCGACGAGGTGGCCTTCCACACCGCCGAGGAGCTCGCGCGCCGCGCGAGTACGTCCTCCTCCACCGTCGTGCGCTTCTCCCAGGCGCTCGGCTTCGAGGGCTTCCCGGAGCTCCAGGAGGCCGCCCGCGAGGAGTACCGCCACCTGCACCGCAAGGCCGATCCCTCCAACGGGACCGAAACCGCGACGCCGCTGTTCTCGCTCGACCAGAGCCCGTTCGAGTCGGCCATCGCCGCCGATCACGTCAACGTCGAGGAGACGGCCCGCAAGGTCTCGCGCTCCCAGGTCGACGCCGCCATCGAGGCGATCGCGACGCACGAGAAGGTGCTGATCGCCGGCACCGACCAGATGGCGTTCTTCGCCTCCTACCTGCGCCACCTCCTGATGCTGCTCGACATCCGCGCCGAGATTGCGGCCTCGCCCTCGCAGGAGGCGCTCTCGCGGCTCGGCCGGATCGACGCGAACACGCTCGTGATCGGCCTCTCGGCCGGCCGCCCGCACCCGCTGGTCGTGCGCGCGATGAAGATCGCCCGCCACCGCAAGGCGGCCACGCTGGCGATCGTCGACGCGACGTTGTCCGAGGTCTCCAAGCTCTCGGAGCGCACGCTCTACTACTCCTCGAACTCCCCGGCCTTCGTGCGCTCGCACGCCGGCCTGCTGTCGGTCCTGCAGGCGCTCGCCTACGGGGTCTACGCACGTGACGCGGCGCAGTACGACGACCGCATCCGGGCGTTCCGCCTCAAGTAAGTCTGTACGAATCGGCTGGGATCGCGCGGCTACCATGCGTGGCATGCGCGACGAGTCGACATTCCGGGTCAAGGCCGGCCTGGCCGAGATGCTCAAGGGCGGCGTGATCATGGACGTGGTCAACGCCGAGCAGGCCAAGATCGCCGAGGACGCCGGGGCGGCCGCGGTGATGGCGCTCGAGCGCGTGCCCGCCGACATCCGCCGTGACGGCGGCGTCGCGCGCATGTCCGACCCGATCCTGATCAAGGGGATCCAGGAGGCCGTGACGATCCCCGTCATGGCGAAGGCGCGCATCGGCCACTTCGTCGAGGCGCAGGTGCTCGAGGCGCTGGAGGTCGACTACGTCGACGAGTCCGAGGTGCTGACCCCGGCCGACGAGGCCAACCACATCGACAAGTGGGCCTTCAAGGTCCCGTTCGTGTGCGGGGCGACGAATCTCGGCGAGGCGCTGCGCCGGATCTCCGAGGGCGCGGCCATGATCCGCTCCAAGGGCGAGGCCGGGACGGGCGACATCGTCGAGGCCGTCCGCCACATGCGCAAGATCAAGAGCGAGGTCAAGCGCCTCACCGGGCTCGACGACGCCGAGCTCGCCACCGCGGCCAAGGAGCTGCAGGCCCCGATCGACCTCGTCCGCCAGGTCGCGCGCGCCGGCGGGCTGCCCGTCGTGCTGTTCTGCGCCGGCGGCATCGCCACCCCGGCCGACGCCGCGCTGATGATGCAGCTCGGCGCCGAGGGGGTCTTCGTCGGCTCCGGCATCTTCAAGTCCGACGACCCCGCGCCGCGCGCCGCCGCGATCGTCGAGGCCACCACCCACTTCCAGGATCCCGAGCGCGTCGCCGCCGCCTCCGAGGGGCTCGGCACCGCGATGGTCTCGCTCGAGACGCGCAAGCTCGAGGAGCAGCAGCTCCTCGCCAATAGAGGTTGGTAGTCGAGGCGAAGCCGGTGACGAGGCCTCTGGCCGAGGCAGGGGCGCCGCTGGTCGGCGTGCTGGCGCTGCAGGGTGACTTCGAGGCACACGGGCGGCTGCTGCGCGAGCTCGGCGCTGACGTGCGCGAGGTCCGCGTGCCGGCCGACCTCGACGGGCTCGACGGGCTGGTGATGCCCGGCGGGGAGTCGACGACGATGACGCTCGGGATCGCCCGCGAGGGGCTCGAGGAGCCGCTGCGGGCATTCGCGCGCGCCGGCACGCCGGTGTTCGGGACCTGCGCGGGGATGATCATGCTCGACCGCGAGCACCTCGGCGTGGCCGACTACACCTGCCGCCGCAACGCGTTCGGCCGCCAGATCCGCTCCTTCGAGGCCGACCTGCGCATCCCGGGAATTGAACCCGCCCACCCGCCCGTCCGCGCGGTCTTCATCCGCGCGCCGTGGATCGCCGACGCGGGGGAGGGGGTCGAGATCCTCGCCTCCGTCGACGGCCACCCGGTCGCCGCGCGCCAGGACAACCTGCTCGTGATCGCGTTCCACCCGGAGCTTGCGGGCGAGCGCCGGCTGCACGAGCTGTTCCTGGCCCAGGTGCGCGACCAGGCCGGAGCGCAGGCCTGAGCCTCCAGGTCTTCTTCGTCCGCCACGGCGAGTCCGTGGCCAACGTCTTCGACCGCGACCGCGCGCAGCCGGAGGGCGTCGTCGACCGGCTCTCCGAGCGCGGCTGGGAGCAGGCGCGCGGCCTCGGCCGGCGCCAGCAGGGCGAGCGCATCGAGACGATCGTCGCCAGCCCGATGCGCCGCGCCCAGGAGACCGCCGCGGCGATCAATGAGGTGCTCGACCTGCCGCTCGCCACCGACGAGGACCTGTTCGAGGTCCGCCAGTCCGACGCGTTCTACGCCAACCTGCCGCACGCGGCCGAGCACGCCACGCTCGCATGGATGCACACGGCGCCGCGCGACGAGGCGCCCGAGGGCGCGGAGGCCTTCGACGACATCCTCGGGCGCGTGGTGCGGGTGCGCGAGCGCCTGGAGGCGACCGGCGCCGAGCGCATCCTCGCGGTCAGCCACTATGGCTTCCTGCACTTCCTGCTCGGGCTCACGATGTTCGGCGACGACTTCGGGCCCGAGCACATGCTCGGCACCTACGGCCTCGGCCACGCCAACACCGGCATCTCGATCTTCACCCGCCACGAGCACCGCGAACTCGACGGCATCCCGTTCCCCGGGTGGGCGCTGACCACCTGGAACGACCGCGCGCACCTCTAGCGGCGAACGGCGGTGCGCCCGTGGCCGTCCTGGCCACCGGGTCGCACGCCGCCTGCGCTCCGCCTCAAGTCAAGGGGCGGAATGGGCGCGAGCGCATCCGGCGCCCGCGCCTCGGGAGCAACCAACGTATGTGCACCGAGATCGATGCGCTTTCCGGTTGATCGGTGGCGGCCGTTTGCCGGGGGAGCGAGACGGCAAGGCCAGGGGCATGACCACGATTCCGCTTCCCCCGATCCCGCTCAGCCAGGTGGGACGCGCCGCCCATGACCTCGGCCTGGCCGGCCTGCTCGGCGGCAACCTCTTCGGCCGCCTCGCGCTGCACCCCTCCGTCACCGAGATCACCGACCAGGAGGAGCGCGGCAAGGTGGTCAACGCCGCCTGGAAGCGCTACGGCACGGTCAACTCGCTGTCGCTGCTGGCCGTTGTGACCGGCTGGGCCGGCGCGCGCGCCGCCGAGGCGCGCGACCACCGCCTCTCCGACGAGGAACGCCCGCTCGCCCGCGCCAAGGACGTGCTCGTCGGTCTCGTCGCCGTGACCGGGGTCGCCACGGCCGTTGAGGGCATGCGTTTCGCCCGGTCGGCCCCGAACGGTGCCGTCCCGCTGCGCGACGGCGACCACGCCGCGGTCAATGCCACGCCGGAGTCCGCGCTGCGCAAGCGCCGGGTCAACGCGCTCGGGGCCGCGAGCCTCGCCGCCGAGATCGCGCTCGTGAGCGTCAACGCGGCGCTCAACCAGGAGAGCTTCCGCCGCCCGCCGGCGCGCCGCCGGCTGCTCCGGCGCTGAGGCGGGCGGCAGGTCGCGCTAGTTGCGGTCGGAGTTGACCGCGTCCTTGGCCTTGTCCGAGACGTCGCCGACGGCGTCCTTGACCTTGCCGGACGCCTTGTCGACCTTGCCCTCGCGCTTGAGCGAGTCGTCGCCGGTCAGGTCCCCGCCGGCCTCCTTGACGCTGCCCTTCGCGTTGTCCACAGCTCCGTCACCCATGGTGCGCTCCTTCGGTTGGTTGCCGAGGGGTTACCCGGTGTTGCCTTGCGGCACGTGCCCGCCCCGAGAGATACTCGTCCGGCGTGCCTTCCCGAGAGATCTCCGAGCGTGCCGACCCGGACCCCGACACCACGCGCGAGGCGCCGGCGCGCGGCCAGGGCGGAGCGATCGAGCACCTGATCGGCCTCCAGCGTTCGATCGGCAACCGGCGCACCGCGGCGCTCGTCGGCGGGATGCAGCCGCGGGCGGTCTCGCGCTACAAGATCCTGGGGCCCTTCAACAAGGGCCAGGCGGTCCACGAGACGCTGACGCTGCTGGCGGTCAAGAAGGCCAAGGAGCGCCTCGAGGCCGCCAAGGAGGCGCCCGGCGACCTGCTCAAGGACTTCAACGCCGGGGCGGTCCCCGACGTGAACAAGAAGTTCAGCTACGACCCGATCAATGCCGACGCGTCGCACGCGCAGTTCGTCCGCGGCGTCGTGTGGGCCGACGACCCCGAGGGCCTCCTGTTCGACCAGGAGGAGGACACCAGCGACTACTCCTCCGGTCTCACGTGGTACTCGCACTTCAGGGACGGGGAGAAGGGCAACTTCTCGACGCTCACTGCGCGCAGCCACTTCGGCGACCTGCAGTTCTTCCACGGCATGGCGTCGAAGGACACCGAGGCGCCGGCGACCACCAAGCAGCACATGCTCGAGTGGGGGCGGTTCCTGGTCGACGTGGCGACGGGCCGGATCCTCACGGACTCGAAGATCGAGGACGTTCCGGCGATCAAGGCGATGTTCCCGGGCATCCCGAAGCACACGATCAAGCAGCTGTTCGGCTTCGCCAAGGCCAGCGATGTGCAGGCCCGTCAGCGGGCGGTCGGCGCCCTCTTCCACATGATCCAGGACTCCTTCGCCCACGGCCACGTCGACCGCGACGCGGCCGGCGACATCGCCGAGTTCCACGCCTACGGCGGGCAGGACGAGGACAAGCACGGCGAGTACGACTTCCTCGGCGGCACCGACAAGGAGAAGCTTGGCGAGCGGGTCGCGAAGACGATGGGCGCGCCGTCGGCGATCGACCGCTGCGCGGACGTGCTGACGCTGATCGCCGAGGACAAGAGCACCGACGAGATCATCAAGTTCCTTGACGAGACGGTGTTCAAGCTCGCGTCGAGCACGAAGCCGGCGGGGCCCGGCGCCGGGCTGACCAAGCCGCCGCCCGCGCCGGTGAAGGAGCGCGACCCCCGCCGGATGGACCCGGGGAAGATCTAGAGCTAGACGACGAGGCCGTGGCGCATGGTGTTCTCGGTCACCACCCGCGGCTCGACGAACTGAAGCAGGTAGCCCGGGCCTCCGGCCTTCGTGCCGGTGCCGGAGAGGCGGTTGCCGCCGAACGGCTGGCGGGCGACCATCGCGCCGGTGATCGCGCGGTTGACGTAGAGGTTGCCGACCGGCACCCGGTCGACGACGTAGTCGACCGTGTCGGGGTTGCGCGCGAACAGCCCGGCGGTGAGCGCGAAGGGGGAGGCGTCGAGGCGGTCGCAGGCGTCGGCCATGTCGCGCACCCGCTCGACCGCCAGCAGCGGGCCGAAGATCTCCTCCGTGAGCACGGGGGAGTCGTCGGGCAGGTCGGCCGCGAGCGTCGGGGTGGCGAACCAGCCCTCGTCCGGCACGTCGTGCGCGCGCGCCGCGATCCGGCCCGACCGTTCCGCCTCCTCTGCGTAGCGCGCCACCCGCTCCTGCGCCTCGCGCTCGATCACGGGCGGCACGTCGGTGTCGAGCCGCTCGGCCTGGCCGACCTGCAGCGTCTCGACGGCGCCCGCGAGCCGCTCGACCAGCGCGTCGAGGATCGCCTCGTGGCAGAGGACGCGCGCGGCCGCGGAGCACTTCTGGCCGGCGAAGATGAACGCCGACGACACCAGGGCGGGCACGACCTCGTCGAGGTCGGCGTCGGAGTCGACGATGACGGCGTTCTTGCCGCCCATCTCGGCCACCACGCGCTTGAGGTGGCGCTGGCCGTCGGGCACCTCGGCGGCGGTGCGGACGATCTCGAGCCCGACCTGGTTCGAGCCGGTAAACGCGATCGTGTGCACCCGCGGGTCCTTGACCAGGGCGGCGCCGACCTCGCCCTCGCCCGGCAGCAGCGCCAGCGCCTCGGGGGGCACGCCGGCCTCGCGCAGCGCCTGCACGAGGACGGCCGCGCAGCCGGGCGTCTGCTCGGCCGGCTTGAGCAGCACGGCGTTGCCGGTCGCGAGGCCGGCGGCGACCATCCCGAGCGGGATGGCGACGGGGAAGTTCCAGGGGGAGATCACCGCGACCACCCCGCGCGGGCTCCAGCGCAGCTCGTTGCGCTCGCCCGGCACCTGCAGCAGCGGGGCGCCCTGGGCAAGGTCCAGCGCGCCGCGCGCGTAGTACTCGAGGAAGTCGATCGCCTCGCAGACGTCGGCGTCCGCCTCCGGCCACGGCTTGGCGGCCTCGCGCACTTCGAGCGCTGCGATCTCCAGCCGCCGCTCGCGCAGCCACGCCGCCGCCGCGACGAGGACCGCGGCGCGCCGCTCCGGCGCCGTCGCGCCCCACGTGCGCGCGCCGGTCCCCGACGCGAGCGCGAGCGCCGCCTCGACCTCCTCGGGCGTCGCGGCGGCCGCCTCGGCCACGACGCGCCCGGGCGTGCCGGGGTCGGTCGAGACGAGATCGGCGCCGTCGCGGCGCTCGTCGCCGATCCAGACCGGCACCTTGACCGGGGGCTTGGCGTCGTGCCCGGCGAGCGCGCCGGCGAGCTGCGCGCGGATCGGAGCGCGCCGCAGCTCGAGGACCGGCTCGTTCGTGAAGTCCTTCATGCGGGCGCCGGCGGGGCGAGCAGCTGCTCGAGCGGCACGCCGCTGGCCTGGTCGTTGAGGAAGGAGTCGTTGCTCGTGTTCTCCAGCAGCCGCCGGACGAGGTAGGCCATGCCGGCCACGAGGTCGCCGACCGGGCAGTAGGCGCGCACGCGCAGGCCCTGGGCGGCGACCGCCTCCTGCAGCGCGTCGCCGAGGCCGCGCAGGATCTGCAGCTCGATGTCGGCGTCGCTGCCGCCCGTCAGCCGGTTGTAGGCGATGGCATGGGCGACCGAGCGCAGGTTGTGCGACGCGATCGCCGGGCGCAGCCCGCAGCCCTCGGCGTGGTGGTCGATGAGCCGGCGCGTGAGCTGCTCGAAGTTGACGTCGGACTCCGCCTTGACCTCGAACACCGGCGGCTTCCAGCCGTGCTGGGCGGCCTCGACGATCTCGTGGTCCCAGTAGGCCCCCTTGACGAGCCGCACGGTGAGCGGCGTCGCGCGGCCGGCGCCCGCGCCGGAGATCCATTCGACGATCGTGTCGAGCGTCTGCGGCGAGTCGCGCAGGTAGGCCTGCAGGACGACGCCGGCCGACGGGCCCGCCCGGAACTCCTTCTCGGCGAGCAGGGCGAGGATCAGCTCGAGTACGGCGTCGCGCGAGTCCAGCGACTCCATGTCGATGTGAAGGTGCGCGCCGAGCGCGTCGGCGCGGCGCAGCAGGCCGCGCAGGCGCTCGGCGGCGTCGCGCTGGCCGCGCTCCGGGGCGTCGGCGCGCATCAGCGGCGTGAGCGCGGAGACCTTGACCGAGAGGTTCGCGCGCGGGAGCGAGCCGAAGGCGTCGCGTTCGAGCCCGGGCCGCTCGGGCCAGCTTGCCATCGCCTCGACCAGCGTCTCGAGCGCCTCGTCGCAGCGCTGCGCGTAGCGCTGGGCCTCGGCCTGCGTGACCGTGGCCTCGCCGAGCAGGTCGACCGAGGAGGCGACGCCGTCCTTCCACAGGTCCTTGAAGACCCCGAGCGCGGCGCGCGGGCTCTCCCCGACGATGAAGCGGTGGGCCATGTGCTTGACCCCGCGCGCAGCGGCGGCGCCGAGCGCGGTCCTATGGCGGCTGGATGGGGTTGCTGCTGCCGGCCGGTGCGCCCCGCGCGGTTGTTGCCCATCCGCATCGCCGCGCTGATCGGCGGGGTCGGCGACTCGACCTCGCCGAGGAAGCCGGTCAGGTGGCGGGCAAGGTCGTCGAGCGAGCGGCAGGCCGGGACGACGTCGACGAAGCGGAACAGCGCCGCCTTGAGCTCACCGTCCTGGGAGGCGAGCTCCATCGCCTTCTCGTCGGCGAGCTTGAACGGGTTGCGCGACGGTGTCGGCATGGCCGCGGCCAGCCGCTCGCCGACGGCGAACAGCTCCTGCTCCAGGGCGCGCTCCTCGACCACCGCGCTGACGATACCTTGGCCCTCATGAGGATCGCCGTGGCCGCCGACGAGCGCACCGGCGTCGCCGGCGCCGCGGTCGAGCTGCAGGTGAGCGGCTTCCGCGTCTCGCCGGCGCTCGCGCGCCGTCAGCAGGAACGGATCGTCAGAGCGGCGGGCACTCGCGCCCGTCAGCGACGCACGGGTCGGGCGCAGGGCCGGGCCCGGGCTTCGGCGCCGGCGCGGCGGTGGGGGCGGGCGACGCCGGCGGATCCATCGCGGGCGGGCAGAGGCGCGGCGCGCGCCTGACGGTCGCGCGGTGGCCGTCGGAGCCCGTCGCGGTAGCGCGCAGCGACTCGCTGCACGGGTCCTGGGCAAGGTGCGCGAAGCGCACGCGGAAGCGGCCGTCCGAGCCGGCGCGTACGTGGCGGGTGCGGCGCGCGAGCCCCGCCCGGGCACGAACGCGCACGCGCACGCGCTCGCCGGGTGCGAAGCCCGACCCCGCGAGCCGGACCGGGCTCGCGTCCACCACACGCAGCCTCGGGGCGGCGGCGCCCTGCGCCGAGCCACCGACGAGCAGCGCGAGCGCCACGAGCAACGTGGCTGCCGCGAGCAATCTCCAGACCGGCGGGACCGCGGTCATACCGACAATGGTACGCCTGGACACACCCGCCCGACTCCTGTCTACTTGACCCGTGTCGGGGCGGCCGATCCGATGAGGTCCTCGCTGGTCAGCGTGCTCGCGCTCACGCTCGCGTTTCTCTCCGACGACACGGCACGCGCCGCGCCGGGCGATCCCGACACCGGCTTCTCGGGCGACGGCGAGCTGCTCTACGACTTCGCGGGCGGTCGCGAGGAGGGCCACGCGGTCGCCGTGGCGCCCAACGACGCAATCGTGGTCGCCGGCCTGTACCGCGCCGCCGGTAGCGGCCAGACCGACGACTTCGCCCTCATCAGGGTGAACCCCCTCGGTGGTGTCGAGGCCCGGACCACGGACATCGACGACGGCGACGAGACGGCCTACGGCGTCGCGTTCAACGGCTTCAACGGGAAGATCGTCGTGAGCGGCTCCACCAGACCGCAGCCGGGGGTCACGCACAACGAGTTCGCGACCGCTCGCTACGACGCCGCCCTGCTTCCCGATCCCGAGTTCAACGTCGACGGGACGAGCAGGGTGGACTTCGGCGACAGCGCCGTCGCCCAGGACGTAGCGATCGACTCCCATCTCAAGATCGTGCAGGTCGGGTTCTTCACCACGGCCGGCGACGATCAGGACTTCGCGCTCACCCGCTTCCGGCCCACCGACGGCTTCTATGACAACGGGTTCTCGAGTGACGGAAAGCTGATCACGACCCGGAGCGGGATCCAGCAGGGCAAGGCGGTCGCGATCCAGTCCGACGACAAGATCGTGGTCGCCGGGCCGAGCGGGCCGCCGGGCGACTTCAACTTCGCCGTCGCCCGCTACCGCGCGCTCGACGGCTCGCCCGATACGACGTGGTCGCCGGACGCGTGGCGCGAGACGGACTTCGGCAGCGCCATGGACGTGCTCAACGACGTCGCGATCCAGCCCGACGGGAAGATCGTGGTTGCGGGGCAGACCGACGTGGGCTTCGCGATCGCTCGCTACAACCCGAACGGCACGCTCGACACGAGCTTCTCGGGCGACGGCAAGCAGACGACGGCCTTGGGCACTCAGAGCATCGCCACCGGTGTCGCGGTGCAGCCGGACTCGAGGATCGTCGTCGGGGGCTATGCGTTCACCGGCTCCGATCACGACTTCGCGCTGGCGCGCTACAACCCCGACGGGTCGCTCGACACGACCTTCTCCGGCGACGGCAAGCAGACGGCGGACCTGGGCGGTAACGACATCGCCGAGGGTCTGGCCCTCCAGTCCGACGGGAAAATCGTGCTGGCGGGCTATCAGGGCGCCCCATACGGCCTCGACAACACGTTCGCGATCGCTCGTTTCGAGGGCGGCGGCGCGCCGCCGCCGGACCCGGATCCCGACCCGGTGCCGCCGACTCCGCTGCCGCCGAGCCCAAACCCGGTCCCGCTGCCTCCTGCGGCAGCGCAGAACGACGTCTTCACCGGGCTCGCGGGGCAGCGCAACCTCTTCCGCGCCGGGCCGGGCAACGACCGCCTGACGGGCGGCCGGCTCGGCGACCTGCTGTGCGGCGAGGCGGGCAACGACCACATCGACGGCCTCGGTGGACCCGACCGGCTCTTCGGCGACTTCTGCCCCGGAGCGAAGCTCGCGCGCATCGCTCAGGCCGGGCAGGGCGATGACGTCGTCAGTGGCGGCAAGGGCAACGACCGCCTCGACGG
The DNA here is from genome assembly GCA_039934455.1 of Solirubrobacteraceae bacterium. Classification (GTDB taxonomy): domain Bacteria; phylum Actinomycetota; class Thermoleophilia; order Solirubrobacterales; family Solirubrobacteraceae; genus DASQFQ01. Next base: position 10,197 of record JBDTMF010000014.1, on the reverse strand, counting down.
TGGCGCGGGCCGCGACACGCTCTCCGGCGGCGCCGGCGACGACCGCCTCTCCGGTGGCGCGGGCCGCGACACGCTCTCCGGCGGCGCCGGCGACGACCGCCTCTCCGGTGGCGCGGGCGACGACACGCTGACCGGCGGCGGCGGGCGCAACCGCTACGCGGGCGGCGCCGGCAACGACAAGCTGAGCGCGGTCAACGGAAAGCGCGACCGCGTCGACTGCGGCGCCGGCCGCCGCGACCGCGCGCGCGTCGACCGCCGCGACCGCGTGAAGGGCTGCGAGAAGGTCATCCGCCGGCGCTAGCCGGCCGCCTCGAAGCGCACCACGCCCGCCGTCTCATGCTCGCGCACGCGGTCGCGCTCGAGCAGCATGTCGACGTGCCCGAGCACCTCGCACAGCGTCAGGTAGGCCTGGGTGACCGCGACGTTCCCCCACAGCGACTGGGCGATCTCGTACGCCGAGGACGGCTGCGCCTCGATCAGGCCCGCGATCTTGTTCGCGCGCCGCTCGTGCAGCCTGAAGCGCTCGTCGATCAGCTTCGCGTGGTCGGTGACGGGCTCGCCGTGGCCCGCGAGGATCACGTCGAGGTCCATCTCGCGCGTCTCGCGCAGCGATTGCATGTAGATCAGCAGCGCGCGCGGGCGCCCGCTGCCGGGCTCGCCCGAGCGGCCCCCGAGCGGGCGCGAGATCAGCGGGTTGGAGGAGATGTGGGCGATCAGGTGGTCGCCGCCGAGCATGATCCTGCGCTCGCGGTCGTGAAACAGCGTGTCCGAGGGCGAGTGGCCGGGGCGGTGCAGCACCTCCAGCGAGCGGCCGGCGAAGTCGAGCGTGGAGCCGTCGGCCAGCGGGTGCGCGACCCGGCTCGACCCGCCCCAGGCGCGGAAGGAGCGCGACACCGAGCGCAGAGCGGAGACCACGTCGCGTGGGATGCCGTGGCGCAGCATCAGCGCCTCCGCCAGCTCGTCGTCGCGCTCGGCCTCCTCGGAGAAGCGCTCGATCACCGGCGCGAGCAGATCGAGCGCACAGACCTCGGCGCCCGACCGGCGGGCGAGGATGTCGACCAGGCCGAGGTGGTCGATGTGCTGGTGCGTGATGACGATCCGCCCGAGGTCCTCGACGCGCCGGCCGTGCTCGGCCAGCGCGCGCTCGAGCTCGTCGAGCGCCTTGCCCGAGTTCGGGCCGGTGTCGACCAGCGTCAGCGGGTCGTCCTCGATCAGGTAGCAGTTGACGCGGCCGACCGCGAACGGCGTCGGGATCGGCAGGCAGTGGTAGCCGGCCTCCGCGGCGCCGGTCACGAGCGGATGAGGCCCAGCACCTCGTCCCGCTTGGCCTCCATGTCCGCCCGCGACACGAGCGACTCGAGCGTGAGGCGCAGGAGCGGCTCGGTATTCGACGGGCGCACGTTGAAGTGCCAGTCGTCGTAGTCGATCGAGATGCCGTCGAGCTCGCGCTGGTCGGCGTCGGCGTAGCGCGCCTTCAGCAGCGCGATCTTCGCCTCGGGATCCGACACCTCGGAGTTGATCTCGCCCGAGATGAAGTAGCGCGAGGTGTAGGGCGCGAGCAGCTCGGACAGCGTCGCGCCCTTCTGGCCGAGCAGCTCGAGGATCAGCAGCGCGGGGATCGTGCCCGAGTCGGCGTTGTAGAAGTCGGCGAAGTAGTAGTGGCCGGAGACCTCGCCGCCGAACACGCCCGCCTCGTCGCGCATGCGGGCCTTGAAGAAGGCGTGGCCGACGCGGTTGACGAGCGCGCGACCGCCCGCGGCCTCGACGGTGTCGGCGACCGCGCGCGAGGCGCGAATGTCGTAGAGGACGTCGGCACCCGGGTGCTTCTGCAGGATCGACTCGGCCAGCAGCGCGGTGAGGAAGTCGCCGGGGACGAACTCGCCGGTCTCGTCGATGAAGAAGCAGCGGTCGGCGTCGCCGTCCCAGGCGATGCCGAGGTCGGCGCCCTCGGAGCGCACCTTCTCGATGATGAAGGCGCGGTTCTCGGGCAGCAGCGGGTTGGGCTCGTGGTCGGGGAACTCGCCGTCGGGCTCCCAGTAGGTCGGGACGAGCTCGAGGCCCTCGAGGCGCTCGAGCACGGGGCCGACCATCGGGCCCGCCATGCCGTTGCCACCGTCGAGCACGACCTTGAGCGGCCGCACCGCGCTCGCGTCGATGAACTTCAGCGCCGCGTCCTGGAACTCGGCGTAGACGTCGACGTCCTCGGCCGAGCCGCCGCCGGGCGCGTCCGGCAACCCCTCCTCCAGCAGCCGGGCGATGTCGCCGATGCCGGAGTCGCCCGACAGCGCGACCGCGCCGCGCTCGACCAGCTTGGCGCCCGTGTAGGCCTTCGGGTTGTGCGAGGCCGTGCACATCAGGCCGCCGTCGAGACCGCGTGAGCCGACGAGGTAATAGAGCATCTCCGTGCCGACCATCCCGGCGTCGAGCACGTGCGCGCCCTCGGACGTCATGCCCTCGCGGTAGCGGGCGGCGAGCTCCGGGGCGGTGAGGCGCATGTCGCGTCCGAGGCCGATGCGCAGATCGCCGGTCGGCCTGCGCGCCAGATCGCCCAGCACGCGGGCGAACGCGCGCCCGACGGCCTCGGCGACGTCGCCGTCGATCTGCTCGCCGTAGAGCCCGCGGACGTCGTAGGCCTTGAAGATCTCGGGGGGTGCTGAGGTCGGCATCGGCGGCGGGAGGATACGCTGCGGCGTCGAATGCTCGAGACGCACCAGACCCTTCCCGACTCTCCGCCCGGCAAGGGCGACGCCAAGGTCATCGTCGTGATGCCGGCCCGCAACGCCGCGAAGACGCTCGAGGCGACGGTCTCCGGCATCCCGCGCGGCTGGGTCGACGAGATCATCCTCGTCGACGACTCCTCGACCGACGACACCGTCGAGCTGGCGCGCAGGTTGCCGCTGCACGTCGTCTGGCATCCGCACAACGTCGGCTACGGCGGCAACCAGAAGACGTGCTACCTCGAGGCGCTGCAGCGCGACGCGGACGTGGTCGTGATGCTGCACCCGGACGGCCAGTACGAGCCGGGGATCATCCCCAAGCTCGTCGCGCCGATCGTCGCCGGCGAGGCCGACATCGTGCTCGGCTCGCGCTTCCTCGAGCCCGGTGGCGCGGTGAAGGGCGGCATGCCGTGGTGGAAGCGCGCGGCCAACCGCGGGCTGACGACGGCGGAGAACCGGTTGATGGGCACCGACCTCTCGGAGCTCCACACCGGCTACCGCGCGTTCTCGCGCCGGCTCCTGCTCGAGGTGCCGTGGCTGCGCAACTCGCTCGACTTCGCCTTCGACACCGAGCTGCTGATGCAGGCCTCGTACTTCGGCTTCCGCTTCCACGAGGTCCCGTGCGCGACGATCTACAACAACGAGGCCTCGTCGGTGTCGTTCAAGCAGGGCGTCGTCTACGGCGTCAAGTCGCTGTGGGCGGGCGCGCGCCTGGTCCTCCACCGCCGGCGGATCTGGCGGTCCAAGAAGTTCCAGAAGTGAAGCGCGTCTGCGTCTTCTCGGGCTCCAGCCCGGGCGCAGACCTCGCCTACCGCGCCGCTGCCACCGACCTCGGCCACCGGCTCGCCGAGCGCGGCATCGAGCTCGTCTACGGCGGCGCGAGCGTCGGGCTCATGGGCGCGGTCGCCGACAGCGCGCTCCAGAGCGGCGGCGAGGTGATCGGGGTGATCCCGCAGTCGCTGGTCGACCGCGAGGTCGCGCACGCGGGGCTGGAGGACCTGCGCATCGTCGAGTCGATGCACGAGCGCAAGGCGGTGATGGCCGAGCTCGCCGACGCGTTCGTCGCGCTGCCCGGTGGAGTGGGGACGCTCGAGGAGCTGTTCGAGGTCTACACCTGGAACCAGCTCGGCCTGCACGCCAAGCCGCTCGGGCTGTTCAACGTCCGCGGCTACTACGACGGGCTCGCGCGCTTCCTCGACCACGCGACGGCCGAGCGCTTCGTCACGCCGCAGCACCGCGCGATGTTGCTCGTCTCCGAGCACCTCGGCGAGCTGCTGGACGGCCTCGCGGGCTGGGAGGCGCCCGCGCAGCCGAAGTGGATCGATCGCGCGCAGAGCTAACCTCCAGGCATGGCCGGACACTCGAAATGGGCGGGGATCAAGCACAAGAAGGCGATCGTCGACTCGCGTCGCGGCAAGCTCTTCACCAAGCTCGCGCGCGCGATCACGGTCGCGGCGAAGGAGGGCGGCGGCGACGTCGAGGGCAACCCGCGGCTCGGGCTCGCGGTGCAGAAGGCGAAGGACGCCTCGATGCCCAAGGACAACATCGAGCGCGCGATCGCCAAGGGCACCGGCGAGGGCGCGGACGTCGACGCGCTGGAGGACGTCGTCTATGAGGGCTACGGGCCGGGCGGCGTCGCGCTGCTGGTCGAGGCCGTGACCGACAACCGCAACCGCACGGGCTCCGACGTGCGCCACATCTTCGCCAAGCACGGCGGCAGCCTCGGCGAGCCGGGCTCGGTCGCCTACCTGTTCGACAAGAAGGGCCTCGTCATCGTCGACGCCGGGCGCTACTCCGAGGACGACCTGATGGTCGCGATCGACGCCGGGGCGGAGGACATCGGCCTCGACGACGACGTGTTCGAGATCACGTCCGAGCCCGCCGACCTGACCGCGGTGCGCGATGCGCTCGAGCAGGCGGGCATCGAGATCGAGACGGCCGAGATCTTCCAGCAGCCCAAGACGCGCGTCCCGCTCGACGAGGACGGCGCCGGCAAGCTGTTGCGTCTCATCGACGCGCTCGAGGATCAGGATGACGTCGACACGGTCCACGCCAACTTCGACGTCGACGCCGAGGTTCTGGAGCGGGTCGCGGGGTAGGTCGTCCGCATCCGCTCGACCTGGTCACCGCTCTCCATCCTCCTGATCGCCCTGATGGCGTTCGGGAGCGTGCTCATGTGGCTCGGCGTGCCCGTCGGGCTCGTCTACCTGGCGTCGCGGCTCGCCGACTCGCCGACGCCGAGCATGGGCCCATACCTGCTGATCCTCATCGGCCTGCCGGTGGGCATGGTCGCGGTCGGCAAGGCGCTGGGCGCCCTCGACCGCTACCACGGGCGCATCACCGGGCTCGACGACGGCCGGCCGCAGCAGGCGGCGTGGATGAAGTCGATGCGCGGCGAGCGCGAGCGGCGCCGGCGGCGCTCCGTGCTCGACACGGTGATGATGGTGTCGGTGGCGGTGGCGCTCGTCCTCAGCGCCGTGTGGTTCTTCGCCTTCGCCGGATCTTCGCTGCCCGGGGCGTAGTCCCGAGGGAGGCGTCCGCCTCGCCGCGCAGAATCCCCGCCGTGAAGATGATCGTCCTCGGCATCGATCCGGGCACCGCCAACACGGGCTACGGCGTCGTGGCGCGTCAGGGCGGGCGGATGGTGGCGCTCGACGGCGGGGTCGTGCAGACCTCGCCGCGCGCCGACCCGGCCGCGCGGCTGGCGACGATCCACCTGCGGGTCTGCGAGCTGCTCGACGAGCACCGGCCGGAGGCGGTCGCGGTGGAGGAGCTGTACTTCGGCGCCAACGTGCGCTCGGCGTTCGCGGTCGGTCAGGCCCGCGGGGTCGTGATGCTGGCGGCCGGCCAGCGGGGCATCCCGTGCTGGTCCTACACGCCGCAGCAGATCAAGGGCGCGGTCTGCGGCTCCGGCCGCGCCGCCAAGGACCAGGTCCAGCGGATGGTCCAGACGCTGCTCGCGCTCGAGGAGCTGCCGCGGCCCGACCATGCCGCCGACGCGCTCGCAGTCGCGATCTGCCACGCCAACACGGCGCCCATGCGGCACGCGCTGGCCGGAGCGGGCGCATGATCGCCCTCCTCTCCGGCGAGGTCGCCGTGCGGCGGCCCGACCACGTCGTCGTCTCCTGCGGCGGCGTGGGCTACCGGCTCGCGGTGTCGGCCGAGACGCTGCGCCAGGTGCCCGCGGCGGGCAAGCCCGCGACCCTCCACACGCACCTGATCGTCCGCGACGACGCGCTGCTGCTGTACGGCTTCGCGACCGAGGCCGAGCGCGACCTCTTCCTGCTGTTGCTCGGCGTGCAGTCGGTCGGCCCGAAGGTGGCGCTCGCGGTCCTCGGCGGTGGCCCGCCGCGCGAGCTGCTGGCCGCCCTCGCTGCCGGTGACACCGCGCGCCTGCAGGCCGTGCAGGGCGTCGGCAAGCGCACGGCGGAGCGGATCGTGGTCGAGCTGCGCGAGAAGGTCGGCGCGGCCCCGGCCGGCGACCCGATCATGGTGGCCCGCGGCGACGAGCCGCGGCTGCTGGCCCGCGACGGCCTCGTCGGGCTCGGCTTCTCGCCCCAGGAGGCCGACGAGCTGCTCGACGGCGCCGCGGGGGAGACGCCGGAGGACCTGATCGCCCACGCGCTGAAGGAGTCCCGCCGGTGAGCATCGAGCGGATCCAGACGCCGGGCGTCGCCCGCGAGGACGAGCAGCTCGACGTCTCCCTGCGCCCGCGCCGGCTCGAGGAGTTCGTCGGCCAGGAGGCGCTGAAGGCCCAGCTCTCTGTGGCGATCCAGGCCGCCGGCGCGCGCGGCGAGGCGCTCGACCATGTCCTGCTCGCGGGCCCGCCCGGCCTCGGCAAGACCTCGCTGGCCCAGATCGTGGCGGCCGAGCTCGAGGTCGACTTCGTCCAGACCGCCGGCCCCGCCCTCGAGCGCAAGGCCGACATCGCCGCGTTCCTGACCGCGCTCGAGCCGCGCTCGGTGTTCTTCGTCGACGAGATCCACCGGCTGCCGCGCGCGGTCGAGGAGACCTTCTATCCCGCGATGGAGGACAGCCAGCTCCCGATCACCGTCGGGGCGGGCGCCGGCGCGCGCGTCGTCACGCTCGAGCTGCCGCCGTTCACGCTGATCGGCGCCACCACCCGCGCCGGGCTGCTGACCACGCCGCTGCGCGACCGCTTCGGCCTCCAGCACCGCCTCGAGCACTACGGGCCGGGCGACCTCGCGCGGATCGTCGTGCGCTCCGCCCGCGTCCTGGGCATCGAGATCGAGTCGGCCGGCGCGCGCGCCATCGCCGAGCGCGCCCGCGGCACGCCGCGCGTCGCCAACCGCCTGCTCAAGCGCGTCCGCGACTTCGCCGAGGTCCACCGCGGCGGGCGCATCGACGCCGAGACCGCGAGCGCCGCCCTCGACTTGCTCGAGGTCGACCACGAGGGGCTCGATCGCCTCGACCGCGAGATCCTCGGCGCGATCTGCGGCCACTTCGGCGGCGGCCCCGTCGGGCTCTCGACGCTGGCGGTCGTGGTGGGGGAGGAGCAGGACACGATCGAGGACGTCTACGAGCCCTACCTGCTGCAGCGCGGCCTGCTCAAGCGCACCCCGCGTGGGCGCTGCGCGACCGAGCGCGCGTTCCGCCATCTCGGGCTGGAGCCGCCGGCCGAGGCCGCGAGCCTCTTCTAGCTTCACGCGACGCTTTAACTTGGTCGTTCTACCCTTCTCCCCGGAAATGGCGCACCTGTTCATCTGCCCCAACTGCGGTCATCGCTCCTCGGCGACGGAGCGGACCGCCGGCTTCCGCAACACCCCCAAGGGGTGCTCGAAGTGCGGCTTCGCGTTCCTGTTCGAGCTGCTCGACGACTACTACCCCGCTCCCAACGCGGCGTTCTTCGTCTGCGACCAGGAGGGCCGGATCATCGGCTGCGGGCGTGGATCGCGGGAGCTGACCGGGCTCTCGGACGAGAAGGTCATCGGCCGGCAGGTGCGCGAGGTGCTCGGCCTCGCCTTCGCCGACGGGGACGACGCGGTGGGCACCGTGCTCGAGTGGGGGGTCCGCCAGCTCGGCAAGGGCGTGACGGTCAACGCGGAGGGAGACATCCCGGCCAAGGCGGTCGCGGATCTGTTCCCCGCCTACGACGACGACGGTGGGCTCCTGCTCGTGCTCACCCCCTCGAAGTAGTCTCTTCTCAGCACCTGCATGTCTGAACGCCGCCGCCACCTGCTCGTCCTGCTGATCGTCCTCGGGCTGATCGCGGGCTCCGCGGCCGTTCTCTTCACCCAGCCGACCAAGCTCGGCCTCGACCTCCAGGGCGGCGTCCGGCTCGTCTACCAGGGCAAGCCGACCAAGCAGACGAAGGTGACCGCCGAGTCGCTGCAGCGCGCGCTGGACATCATGCGCGACCGCGTCGACGCGTTCGGCGTCTCCGAGCCCGAGCTGGCCCGCACGGGCAAGGACCAGATCGAGGTCAACCTCCCGGGCGTCGCCAACGCCCAGCGCGCCGCCGACCAGGTCGGCTCGACCGCACAGCTCTTCTTCTACGACTGGGAGAAGAACGTCCTCGACGAGAGCTGCAAGCCCAATGAGACCGAGGTCAACGGCGGCCAGCAGCCCGTCACCGGCCTCTACAACGCGGTCAAGCGGGCCGCCAAGTGCGAGATCGCGGTGCCCAAGAACAGCCAGGCCGCCGCCGCGCCGCGCTTCTATGCCTTCGACAAGGTCTCCAAGAAGCCGTTCAACAACGGCCTGCCCGACGAGTCGCGCGCCGCGTCGCTCCAGGACCTCACCGCCGCCCAGCAGGCGCGCGCCGAGGTGCTCACAGTCAAGCCCGGCGTCCTCGTCCTGCGCGACGAGAAGGGCAGCGCGACGGCGCCCCCTCCGGACCGGTTCTGGGTCGTCCGCGACGACCCCGGGCTGTCGGGCACGGACATCAAGAACCCCGAGCAGAACTTCGACCAGCGCTCCGGTAACGAGCCGATCGTCACCTTCGACTTCAGCGACAAGGGCCGCAGGGCGTTCCAGAAGATCACGAGTCAGGTCGCTCAGCGTGGCGCCGACAACGCCAACCCGCTGAACCCCGACCCGATCCAGAGCTCGCACCACTTCGCGATCGCGCTCGACAACGAGCTCGTCTCGATCCCGTTCATCAACTACCGCGAGAACCCCGACGGCATCGACGGCTCGACCGGCGCGCAGATCTCCGGCGGCTTCACGATCACGAGCGCGCAGGACCTCGCCAAGGTGCTCAAGACCGGCGCCCTGCCGCTGAAGCTCGACCTGATCTCGCGCTCCCAGGTCTCAGCCACGCTCGGCAAGCAGGCGCTCAACCAGGGCCTCAAGGCCGGCATCGCCGGCTTCGTGATCGTCGCGCTGTTCCTGCTTCTCGTCTACCGCGTGCTGGGCCTCATCGCGACGGCCGCGCTGGTCATCTACGCGATCTACTTCTACGCGATCATCAAGCTGATCCCGGTCACGCTGACGCTGCCGGGGATCGCGGGGTTGATCCTCACACTGGGGGTGGCGGCCGACGCCAACATCGTGATCTTCGAGCGCGTGAAGGAGGAGGTGCGCGCAGGCAGATCCGTGGCCGCGGGCCTCGCGGCGGGCTACAAGAAGGGCTTGTCGACCATCGTCGACGCCAACATCGTCACGCTGCTCGTCGCCTTCATCCTGTTCATCCTCGCGACGGCCGGCGTCAAGGGCTTCGCGTTCGTGCTCGGCATCGGGACGATGCTCTCGCTGTTCACGGCCGTGCTCGCCACCCAGGCGATCATCCTCAGCCTGCGCGGCTCGCGGATCCTGAGCAGCCGCTCCATGCTCGGGGCCGGCCACGAGAAGCACAAGATCACCTTCGACTTCATGGGCGCCTCGAGATGGTTCTTCTCGGTCTCCGGCGTGATCCTCCTGATCGGCGCGCTGGCGATCGCCGGCAAGGGCATCAACTTCGGCATCGACTTCGAGTCCGGCGCGCGCTACACCGCCTCGCTCAAGCAGTCGGCGACCGTCGAGCAGGTGCGCGACGCGATCCGGCCGGCCGGCCTCGGCCGCGCCCAGGTCCAGACGGTCGACAATCCCGACCTCGGCAAGAACGTCGTCCAGATCTCCACCGAGCTGTCGGGCCGCACCGACCAGGTCGAGAAGGCGCTGACCTCGCGCTTCGGCCTGACCGAGCAGGTGACGGGCGAGGAGGTCGGCCCGACCTTCGGGAAGACCGTGGCCAGCTCCGCCCTGATCGCGATCATCGCCTCGCTGCTGGTGATCTCGGTCTACATCGCGCTGCGCTTCGAGTGGAAGTACGCCGTGCCGGTGCTGATCGCGCTGATGCACGACATCCTCATCACCGCCGGCGTGTACGCCCTGCTCGGCCGGGAGGTGACGACGTCGACGGTCGCGGCGCTCCTCACCATCGTGGGCTTCTCGCTCTACGACACGATCATCGTGTTCGACCGGATCCGCGAGAACGTGCCGCGCATGCCGAGCGCCGCCTTCTCCCAGATCGTCAACC